>CANDJC010000040.1 GCA_947384955.1 uncultured Eubacterium sp.
CCAGGGCGAATAGGTGCCGCGTCCCGTCCGGGGCCACAGCGTAAATGCAGAATGCTTAGGGATTCTTAACATTCTGGAGCCGCCGCAGGAAGACCGTGCAAATCCCCTCTCCCGGCGTCCGCACAGCCAGCAGTCTCCCCTTTTTTATAAATTTTCTATTGACACACTCTTTTTTTTATGTTAATCTGTATTAGTACAAATAATACACACGGTACACACAGTACAACATACACACATCACACACTCTCATGCAGCAGGATGATAAGGATGTATCAGCACAGAGATTTTGTTTCATCCTGCTGTAACACACAATTACATTTAAAATGAGGAATGCAGCATATTTGACAGGAAGGAGGAAATGATAAATGCTGGAGTTAAATTATAGAGATGCAAGACCGATTTATGAACAGATTAAAGACGGCTTGCGTAAATTAGTTCTCTCCAATGTCATACGGCAGGACGAAAAGCTTCCGAGCGTGCGGGAATTAGCAAGCCAGCTGGCGATAAATCCCAATACCATTCAGAAAGCTTACCGTGAATTAGAGCAGGAAGGTTTTATTTATACGGTGTCCGGCAGAGGCAGCTTCGCTGCTCCGTTAAGCGAAGTTCAGGCACAAAGGCAGACGGAGCTGTTCGGACAGTTTGATGAAATAGTGACAGAGCTTTTATATCTGAGAAAAGAACCGGAACAACTAAAAAACCGGATTGACAGCCTGTATCAGCATCAGATTTCAGGAAAGAGAGGCGTGAATCAGCATCCGGCAGCTGAATCAGGAAAGCAGGCCGCCAGAAAGCATTCAGAAGCAGAAGCAGCGGGCAGACATCCGGAAGCAGGGGCAGAAGACTTGGAAAAGCAGGAACCGGGAGGTGAAGTAAAATGATAGAGGTTATTAATGTAACAAAAAAGTTTGATGAATTTACGGCATTAGACCAGGTTCATATGCATGTAAAAAAAGGAGCAATTTACGGACTGGTCGGGCCGAACGGTGCAGGCAAGTCAACAATCATCCGGCATATTACCGGGGCTTACCGCCAGGATGAAGGGGAAATCCGCGTCGACGGACAGACTGTTTATGAAAATGCAGCGGTAAAAGGGGAAATTGCCTATATTCCGGACGATATTTTCTATTTTAACCAGGCCAGCCTGAAGGATATGAGAAAGTTTTACAAAGACATGTATCCGTCGTTTGACGAGGGGCTGTTTGAGAGGCTTCAGGAGTGTTTTCCTTCTATTAATAAGAAACGTGCAATTCGCAGGCTTTCGAAAGGAATGCAGAAGCAGGCGGCATTCTGGCTTGCAATCTGCTGCCGTCCGAAGCTGCTGATACTGGATGAGCCGGTGGATGGCTTAGACCCGGTTATGAGAAGACAGATATGGAGCCTGTTAATGTCTGATGTGGCAGAGCATGGCACGACTGTGCTCGTATCATCCCATAATCTGCGTGAGTTAGAGGATGTCTGCGACCATGTAGGCATCATGCATCACGGGAAAGTGATTATGGAAAAATCACTGGATGATTTGCAGGGCAGCGTATCGAAGATACAGGCAGCCTTTGAGGAGCCGGAGCTTCCGGTACTGCCGGATGGTATGGAAATTCTGCATAAATCACAGGCGGGAAGGGTGCATACGCTGATTATCCGCGGGGAGCAGAATCTGATTCGTTCGCAGATTGCGTCGCTTTCTCCGATTCTGCTGGATGTCCTGCCGCTGACGCTGGAGGAAATATTTATTTATGAGCTGGGAGGTGCCGATTATGAAGTCAAAGACATCCTTATTTAATAAAGCAGTATTCAGACATAACCTGACAGGATGTTTTGGCCTGTGGGCAGGACTTTTTTTAGTGAATCTGGTTTTTTTGCCAGTAAGGTTTTACGGCGGTCTTGCAGAGATAGAAAGATATGCAGAAAGAGAGCATCTGGCAGCTGCCCGCATAAGCAGTATGCCGAGCATAATCTGGGGCTCTGACTGGGCCGTTGCGCTTGCGTTTGCGGGAGCGCTGGCAGCTGCGATGTTCTTATTTTCTTACTTATTTACAGCAAGGAATTCGAATATGATGCATACGTATCCGGTTAACCGGTGCAGTCTGTTTGCCACGAACTATGTTACAGGGCTGCTGTTTTTGTTAGTGCCTCTGACGGTGTCAGTGCTTCTGGCGCTTCTTGTAAGCGCATCCTGCGGGGCTGTGACAGGTGAAATCGCGGCGAGCTTATTTATCTGGCTGGGCGTGACTGTGGCAGAGAATATATTTTTCTTCAGCATGGCTGTATGTGTGCTGATGTTTGTAGGAAATATGATTGCGGTTGTGCCTTTGTATATTATTTTGAATTTCCTGTATATGGGAATGATAAGGATTGCAGAATGGATGGTCAATGCTGTCTGCTACGGGGTTGAGACATTCAGCCTCTCTTCTGAAGTCAGGCGTGTTCTGACACCGTTTTACTATTTTATAACGCTGGATGTATACCGGGGCAGCGGGGAAGACGGACAGCTGTGGTATTCTTTTGGTGAAGCAAAGGTATTGTTTGTCTATCTGGCGGCTGCAGCTGTGTTTACCGCGATTGCACTGGCTGCCTACTTAAAAAAGCATATCGAAACCGCAGGGGATGTGATTACGGTAAACTGGTTAAAGCCGATTTTCCGGTGGGGTGTGGCAGTCTGTACTTCTTCACTCGGGGCAGCTGCGGTCAGTATGCTGCTGTTTCAGAAATCTTTTGCTGTCATTTTAGCAGGTGTCATTATAATAGGGGCCGTGGTATTTTTTATTGCGCAGATGCTGTTAGAGCGCAGCGTTCATGTATTTAAGAAAAAAAGAGCTCTGGAATGCCTGGTCTATACGGTACTGATTTGTCTGGTTTATATCGGGCTGGATGCGGATATCTTAGGGCTGGAGAGGAAAATCCCTGAAATATCTGAGGTAAAAGAGGTTTACATGAATGGCGGGATTGAGCTGTATGCGGCAGACAGCGGGGAAATCGCATGGGCAGAAGATATCCACAGACAGATTATTGATTCAAAAAAGGAATTTGAACGGGCTGGAAACAGGGATGCAGCAAGTGATTTCGATTCTTATTTCTATATCAGCTTTGATTACTGGCTGAAAGACGGTTCGAGAATGCGAAGAAATTACCAGATACCAAGAAATGACGCTGCAGGCAGTGTATCCAGTCAGATTGAAGAATATGCGGACCGGCCGGAGGTGATTTTGAAGCGGTATTTTGGAACACATTATCCGGATGTAGAAGTGTTCGGCGGACACTGGGAGGATGCCACCGCTGCGGGAGAGCCCTCCGTACGGGTTTCGGAAGCGGATGCGGTTAAGATATACCGGGCATTTGAAGAGGATGTCCGGGCTGGAAGGCTGGAGGCAGAAGAAGGGGAAGAGAATGATGTCTTATATTATGGGTGTCTGCAGCTGAACATTCGGGATGAAGCCGGATTTAGAAGTCCGACCTATCACTGGAGTGACCCGGATTTAGAGGGAAGAGCAGAAATTTATATTGAGTCCCAGATGACAAGTCTTGTGAAGACAATGAAAGAACTTGGCTATATTTCGGATACGGATAGGAAAGATACTGATTAAAAAAGGAGAGATTTTGATAAAAAGAAGGCGCCCTGCAGATTTGCTGCGGGGTGCCTTTTGCTGGCAGATAAATAGGACTTTGACAATTTCATAGACTTTATACTCTGGATGTGGTATACTGTGGATAACAGCATATGAGACAAAGAAGGAGCGTGATAAAATGACTGACAATGAACTGCTGCTTGCCATATCAAATATGATTGAACCTATGAGAGAGGATATCCGCGAAATAAAAGGCAGAATCAGGACAATCGAAAATAAAGTGGAAAGCATGGATAACAGAGTTAAAAATATAGAACTGACTCAGGAAAATAAAGTGATATCCCGTTTAAATAACATAGAATCCTGCTACACTTCTACCTTTTACAGATATAAAGACAGTGTTGAGGACTATGAAGCCATGAAACAGGATATAGCTGTTATGAAAAAGGTTATAACAGAGCACAGTGAAAAATTACAGAAAATCTCGTAAATCGGGCAGAATGTATGTCTGACGGCTTTTTAATTCTTGTTGAAGGCGATAAAAAAAGAAGGCGCCCTGCAGATTTGCTGCGGGGTGCCTTTTGTTAGGAAAAATTTTTGAATATCCGTTCCAAACGGTCTAACATCAGGTATAGTCCCATGGCGATGATACATAAAATGAGTATAGATAAAATGACCCAGTCCATTTTAAATACCTGGCTTCCATAAATAATAAGATACCCAAGACCCTGCCTTGCGGCGATAAATTCCCCGATAATCACTCCTACCAGGCATAATCCGATATTTACTTTCATAATGCTGAAAAGATTCGGAATATTGGCTGGCAGGATTACTTTGCAGAGCGCATCGCGTTTTGTGCCGCCGAGTGTATAAATCAGCTTGATTTTTTCGCGGTCTGTTTCGATAAATCCGGTATACAGATTCATGATGGAGCCGAAAACTGCCACGGAGATGCCGGTTAATATAATTGTCTTATAATTTGCACCGAGCCATACGATTAAAAGCGGAGCCAGGGCGGATTTTGGAAGACTGTTTAACATGACCATGTAAGGCTCTAAAATCCTGGAAAGAGTACGGCTGTTCCAAAGCAGCACAGCAAGAATCAGGCTGATTAGAATGACCAGTGCAAAACTGGCAAGCGTTTCAAATAAAGTAATCCCGATGTGTCCGGCCAGATTCTGGTTTAGCAGCAGGTCTTTCAGGCACCGTGCCAGCTTGGACGGACTGCTGAAGATAAAAGAATTTATCAGCTCACGCTGCGCACAGAATTCCCAGGCCGCAATAAACAGGATGCATAGAAAAATGCGCCAGAACCGGACTTTGCCATTGGTGCGTTTTACAGATTTAAGATACAGCTCCTGAGCAGAAAGAGCTTTCTTCATCTTCGTTCATCTCCTTCCACAGCATGTTAAAATAGTCTCTGAATTCATTGGTATTCCTGCGCTCTAAGGCGGTCAGGTTTTTCGGAAACGAAGCGGCAATCACCTGTTTCAGATGTCCGGGACGCGGAGTGAGAACTAAAATCCGGTCGGCAAGGCTTACCGCTTCTGACAAATCGTGCGTAACGAGAATCGCGCTTTTCTGCTCTTCCCGGATAATGGACGCGATGTCATTGGAAGTGTTGAGCCTTGTCTGATAGTCAAGAGCCGAAAATGGCTCATCTAATAATAAAAGCTCCGGCTTTAGCACAAGTGTCCGGATTAATGCGGCCCGCTGACGCATGCCGCCGGATAATTCAGACGGTTTTTTGTGCCTGAAATCATAAAGGCCGTATTTCTGCAGCAGGTATGCAGCGTATGCCTTTGTCTGCAGGGAAAGTTTTTTCTGAATCTCCAGCCCGAGATAAATGTTTTTTTCAATGCTGCGCCAGTCAAACAGATGGTCTTTCTGCAGCATGTAGCCGATAGAACGTACGGACTGTTTATCAGGCAGCTTTCCGTGATAAAAAATACTGCCCTGCTCAGGTACTGCCAGCTGGCAGATAAGATTCAGCAGTGTAGACTTGCCGCAGCCGCTGGGACCGACAATGGCAATAAATTCACCGGGGTTCATAGAAAAGCTGATATCGGATAAAGCAAGCGTTTCCCCTCTGGCAGAGTGGTAGGAATACGATACATGCTGAAATTCCAGCAGATGATTCATATTTCATTCCTCCATAATTAAAATATGCAGACAGCTGATGCATGCAGGATGCCGGATGCTGTGCGGCTTTTCTTTTATTATATGGGCAGACAGGAAACTGGTGCGTCCATTCATTCCACTTCTGTGAACGATTGCAAATTCCCTGCCGATATAACATGTATAAAACTGGATGCTGTAAAAAGGCATCGTGTAAGAAAAGGGGAAGATATGATGAATACTACATTTGATGTCAGTTACAGGACGAAATCCATGCGCACGTTTTTGAAGGCTTATGACGTAAAAAGCAGCCAGAACCCGGATCAGGCATTTTTGCGGAAAATGGCGGAAATTGCCGCTAAAGCGAACGAAGCACAAGCAGACGGAACAGAGAAAGCGGGAGAGCCTGTGCGCATTCTTTCAAAGGACATGAGCATGGAAGAATATAAGAAGTATCTTTATGACCGGATTTCCCAGATTCCAGTGCATCCTTCCAATATGCAGGACTATGTATCTGTCCAGATTTCCGAATCCGGCCTGGAAGCGATGAAAAATGATGCAGAGTATGAGCAGTGGGTTCTGGATTCCATAAAATCAAACTTCATGGCCCGCGACCCATACAGCGGCATGTGCGGCGGCAAATATGTGGTACTGTATTTTGGCGATTCGAAGGAGCAGAGCCGTTTTGAAAGCTGGCGGGCAGGATTTCCGAACGGGAGCGGGGATAAACTGCCTGGGCAGAAACCGGAAAGCAGTTTCTGGGAGCGCAGAATGCGGCGCAGAAAAGAACTGCGGGAGCAGTATGAGAAAATACTGGAAATCAAAGAGCTGAACAAAGACCTGAGCCAGGGGTTTTATTATGGAGAACTGGCGATTCTGTCAGCATTAAAGCCGCAGTCCGACGGTTCACAGAAAGGCTGAAGCATACCCTTAAAAAGATATCTGTGCGTCTATAAGTCTCCCTGATTTGAACAGTAACCTGTATTTCATAAATGTCAGTCTTTCGGTCAAAATGTTCTTGACAGCTTACAAAAGTTAGGTTATACTAACATCAGTAAGCACAGATAAAGTGTTCCGTCTGCATCATTCATGAACACAGCCATAAAAGAAAAGAGGGTGAATATATGCCATTATCAATGATTCAGAGAGGGGAACCCGGCATCATTAAAAAAGTCGGCGGGAAAGAGGAGACGCGCAGATTTCTGGCGAACCTTGGATTTGTAACAGGAGCGGCTGTAACGGTTATTTCTGACATCGGCGGCAATGTAATTGTCAATGTCAAAGATTCCCGTGTAGCTATCGGAAAAGACATGGCAAATAAAATTTTGATTTAAGGAGTGAGAAATTATGACATTAAAAGAAGCAGGAATCGGCCAGACAGTTACCGTTACCAGGCTGACAGGGGAAGGCCCGGTGAAAAGGCGGATTATGGATATGGGCATTACAAAGGGAGTGTCCGTTTATGTGAGGAAAATGGCACCGCTTGGAGACCCGGTGGAAGTGACTGTACGCGGGTATGAGCTGTCATTAAGAAAAGCGGATGCGGAAATGATAGAGGTTCAATAAGCGGCTATTTTTTTGCACGATGGTTAGTTTGTGCTAATAATAAATAGTTAAGACGAATGTGTAGAATTTTACTATGGGTAAAGGTGTAATAAAGGAATCTGACGGATGTTTTGACAAGAGAGTAATTCAGTATATAGAGTTGTTATATTTTGATAAATTGTTTGTATAAGCAGTATTAAGAAAAAATGAAATTTAGTTATAATTTTATTAAATGAAGGGAGATAGAATATGGCAGTTAAAATTGCGCTGGCAGGAAATCCAAACTGCGGGAAGACGACGCTGTTTAATGCGCTGACGGGGTCGAATCAGTTTGTCGGCAACTGGCCGGGTGTGACTGTGGAGAAAAAAGAAGGGAGGCTGAAAGGATATCAGGATACGGTGGTCATGGATTTGCCGGGCATTTATTCCCTTTCACCTTATACGTTAGAAGAAGTGGTGGCAAGGAACTATCTGACAGGGGAAAAGCCGGATGTGATTTTAAACATCGTAGACGGAACGAATATGGAACGCAATCTGTATCTGTCTACGCAGCTGATGGAGCTTGGCATTCCGCTTCTGATGGCTGTAAATATGACGGACATTCTAAAGAAAACAGGAGATAAAATACATATTGATAAATTAAGCAGAAAGCTCGGCTGTGAAGTGGTGGAGATTTCCGCATTAAAGGGAACCGGTGTCGAAGAAGCAGCAAAAAAAGCGGTTCTGCTCGCACAGCAAAAAAACGCGGCCGTACCGGTGCATGAATTTTCACCGCAGGCAGAACGTGTCATAAAGGCGGTGGAAGACAAACTGGGGAATGATGTGCCAAAGGAGCAGAAACGGTTTTTTGCGATAAAGCTGCTGGAAAAGGATGATAAAATCGGGGCCGGACTTCGAAATATACCGGATGTGTCCGAAGAGATTCAGGCATTGGAGGATGCATTTGATGATGATGCAGAAAGCATTATTACGAATGAGCGGTATGTTTATATTTCTTCTATGATAGGGGAATGCTGTTCGAAAAAAAGCAGTACGGATAAGATGACGCTTTCGGATAAAATTGACCGGTTTGTGACAAATAAGTGGCTGGCACTGCCGATTTTTGCGGCGGTTATGTTTGTAGTATACTATGTTTCCGTATCGACGGCGGGGGATTTGCTGACAGGCTTTACGAATGATACGCTGTTTGGCGAATGGATTGTGCCGGGAGTGACGGGTGCTTTGGAAGCAGCCGGCTGTGCAGACTGGCTGACGAGCCTGATTGCGGACGGAATTATCGGAGGGGTCGGAGCGGTGCTTGGATTTGTGCCGCAGATGCTTGTACTGTTTTTGTTTCTTGCTTTTTTGGAAGCGTGCGGATATATGGCGCGGGTGGCATTTATTATGGACCGGATTTTCCGTAAATTCGGCTTATCCGGCAAGTCATTTATTCCGATGCTGATTGGAAGCGGCTGCGGGGTGCCGGGAATTATGGCGTCGCGTACGATAGAAAATGACAGGGACCGCAAAATGACCGTTATGACAACGACGTTTATTCCCTGCGGGGCGAAGCTGCCGATTATCGGGCTGATTGCGGGCGCATTTTTTGACAATGCAGGATGGGTTTCCTGGAGTGCTTATTTTACAGGAATTGCGGCGATTATCTGTTCCGGCATTATTTTGAAGAAAACGAAAATGTTTGCGGGAGACCCGGCGCCGTTTGTAATGGAGCTTCCTTCCTACCATATGCCGACAGTGAGCAATGTGCTCCGCAGTATGTGGGAGAGGGGCTGGTCTTTTATTAAAAAAGCTGGTACAATTATTCTGCTGTCCACGATTGTGCTCTGGTTTTTGCAGGGCTTTGGATGGGCAGACGGAAAGTTTGGAATGCTGGAGGAAGGTCAGCTGGATTACAGTATTCTGGCAGCAATCGGAGGCGTGTTAGCTCCGGTTTTTGCACCGCTTGGATGGGGCGACTGGAAGATGGCGGTAGCAGCGGTAACCGGACTGATTGCAAAAGAAAATGTGGTATCGACATTTGGCATCCTGTTTGGATTTGCGGAAGTAGCAGAAAACGGCGACGAAATCTGGAGCCAGCTGGGCGCTTCCATGACAGGTGCGGCAGCGTATTCCTTTCTTATATTTAATCTTTTGTGTGCGCCCTGCTTTGCGGCAATGGGTGCGATAAAACGGGAAATGAACAATGCGAAATGGTTCTGGTCTGCGATTGGCTATCAGTGCGGGCTGGCGTATGCAGTATCGCTGTGCATTTACCAGATTGGCTCGCTGTTTACAGCCGGACGGTTTGGAATCGGGACGGCGGCAGCTGTTATCATAGTGGCAGCATTCGTATATCTGCTGCTTCGGCCTTACAAAGAGAGCAGGACACTGGATGTAAATCTGAATCATATAGCAGGGGCAAAATCATAAATAAAAAGCAGGAGGTGAACAATGGGGACTTTTCTTGTATCAGGAGCTTTAGCGGCTGCCGTATGCCTGATTATCCGCAGTATGGTGAGGGACAAAAGACAGGGAAAATCAGGATGCGGCGGAGACTGCAGCAAATGCAGGGGATGCCATTGATAATCCATGTGTGTTTAGGGCGCTGAGGTTTCAGCGCCTTTTGCTAAATCTGTATAAGGGCATTGCAATGTTCGCCTGGCAAAACACTGGCAGTAGTACCGCTGAAAAAGTGACGAAATAGTTTTTAAAGCAGCCATGCTTTATTTCTTCAAAAATAAGTTGAGCTTTTTGGCATCTCAGTATATAATATATCCGGGCATATCAGTATGCGAAATCTGGAGAAGCAGGATGTGAAAAAATGAGCGGTTTAAAGCGTAAGGAAGAAGAAATCGGCCTTGTTGAGCTGGACGCAGATACGACAGAGGAAACTGCGGGCAGAAAAGAGCGTGAATTTTTAAGAAAGAAAAGGGCGTACAAAAAAAGGAATGTAAGAATGGCACTGGCCTGTATTGTTGCAGGAAGCCTGATTTTAATTCTGCTTGGCACGCTGCTGTTTCAGATACCGTTAATAGCAGTGGGGATTGTAGTAGTATTAGAGGCGGGAATTGCGGCTGCTTTAAATAATTCTGAGTTCTGGCTGCATATTGCGGTTATGGCGGCGCAGGCTGTAATCGGAATTTTGTGCGGACAGGCTCTGTTAATGATTCTGGCTGCGGGGTATTATTTTATACTGTTAATAGCGCTCAAGCTGATGGAGCTGGACGGATAGATATTTTCAAGCATCTGTCACAAATAGAAATCTGACCGTAAGATATATGTCTTATGGCCAGATTTTTTCATATCATACCTGTGTGGGATTGGCAGCCGCCAGTATTTTTTCAAATGCCAGGCCTGCAAACATCCAAAGCGGCGCGTAATCCAGCCGTATCAGGCCGTTGATATTTGCTTTTGCTTTGCTGTAATCCCAGGGGCACATCTGGTGCTTTTTTAAAAAACTGCCGCTTACATATTCGCCGGTAAAGATTCCGACGCTGTAAATGGCGCCGCGAAGAAGCAGCGGGCAGCTTGTCAGATGACGGGATACGGGGGAAATCACTGCCGCCATGCCGTAAATTGGGAACATCCATAAGGAGGTCTGGCCCATCAGGCGTTTGTCACGTTTGCGGATGCAGCCTGCGGAAGTAAATAAAATTTCCATGCACCAGCCGGTCAGGCCGCAGATAAAAAAGTTTTGTAATCGTTTCATGGGGATAGGGTGTGCAGAAATTGCGGGAATTATGCGGGAGGAATGGAAAGAGTTTTTTATAGGGGAGGGGGTGTGGCTTCGCGGACGCCGGGAGAGGGGATTTGCGCGGTCTTCCTGCGGCTGCTCCAGAATGTTAAGAATCCCTAAGTATTCTGCATTTACGCTGTGGCCCCGGACGGGACGCGGCACCTATTCGCCCTGGCCTGCAGCCAGCAGCTACCGGTGCCGCTTCGGCTTCGCCGCCTGGTTTTTGTGGCAGAATGCTAAGGGATTCTAAACATTCTTCCGATGCCGCAGGAAGACCGCGCAAATCCCCTCTCCCGGCTGGGTTTCGAAGAGTGTTACATGGGAATACAATACTGCGAAGACTTCTCTGGAAATGGCGCAGCGGCCGGTGCGGTTGTAGCGCTGGCGGCGAGCGGCTCCCTTCCTATTGTAACAGGAGGGCTAAGCATTGCGGGTTCGGCTCTGTCTTTTGGGGCTGCCATGACACCGCTTGCCGCAGCTGCAGCACCCGTTCTGTTCTTTACAGCGCTGTCAGCCAGCATGAAGGCAGATGAAAATCTGGAAAAAGCACAGACGATGTATGCGCAGGCAGAAGCTGCATCCGAAAAAATGAAAGTGTCTGAGACATTATGTGCCGGAATATCGGAAAGGTCAGAAATGTTTTATGATGTTTTGCATGAGCTGGACGGAATGTTTTTAGAATGTGTGATGCTTCTGCATGGAGTTGTGTGTAAAAAAGAGGGACGCATATTTAAGAAAAAACTGAAAGCAGAACATTTCACAGACGAGGAAATCAGACTGATGGCAGTTACCAGGGCGCTTGCCGGAGCAGTAAAGGCTGTCATTGATACGCCGATTTTATCATCAGACGGCACGCTCTCATTCGAATCAAAAGATGTCTATGAGCAGACCGTCTGCAGCCTTCCCGACCTGAGCAGAGCAGCAGAAGAAGTAAAGGCCGCGGACTATCAGGCCAGACCGGCGGCGCTGGATGTAAAACAAAAACCATCCATTACAGGGAAAAATGCGAAAGCAGATGTACGCACAGCATATAAACCGTCTCTGCCAGTAAAGGCTGTTCTGTGGTTTTGTACCGTGATGCTTGTCCTGTGCGGCGTTTCGCTTTTGTATGTATCCGAAATCATTGCGGGCAGTTTATGGATAATCGGGGGATTGATGATGTGTCCCAAAATCAGCAGCTCAATGAAATTTCTGCCAAGGCTGGGCAGAATGTTTCTGCTTGTGCTGCCAGGCTGTTTTTTATGTGATGAAATGAAAAATCAGAATATGAGGGATAACGATGTTTCACTGTGAGAAATGCGGTCTGTGCTGCATGCATATCGGGAAAGTTTCTCTGTATAAGGGATTAGACCGGGGAGACGGGGTGTGCAGATTTCCGGCCCTGCATCCACTTTTTCATTCTCATCTTTTTGTACGGAATAACAGAGTCTTCCATATTTATTGTGTATCTTTACAATTTATTGTGTATCTTTGCAATACATAAACAATCTGCCAGGCAGCCCGACATCTGCTTACAACAATAAAAATTTAAAACAGTAACCGCAGTTACTCACTGTAACGCCAGCCAGAAACCAGCCGGGTGACGGGAAGATGCCCTGGCTTCCTGTGACATCGGAGGAATGTTTAGAATCCCTTAGTATTCTGCTAAAAAACCAGGCGGCGAAGCCGAAGCGGCACCTTTAGCTGCTGGCTGCAGGCCAGGGCGAACTAGGTGCCGCGACCGTCCGGTGCCACAGCGTAAATGCAGAATACTTAGGGATTCTTAACATTCCGGAGCCGTCACAGGAAGCCAGGGCATCTTCCCGTCACCCGGCGTCCGAGAGGCCCAAAACCCCCTCCCCCCAGCATCCGCACATCCATCCCGTCCCACTCCCGGTCAGAATCATCCCCCTCCCAAAAATTAATTCAGGATACCCTTGTGATTCCATCAGGAAATTTGTATAATAGAGTACAAATTGCAAAAATTCTGCATGACAGCCCCCTTAGATGAATAAACAGGAATAAACAGGAAGAAACAGAAATAATACAGAAAGAAACCAAAGTAAGCAAAAAGAACCCAATAGGAACGGAGGTATGGGAAATGACGACACAGGAACGCACACTCAGCAAGCTTGCAGAAGGCATAGAATATACACTTCTCACACAAAATCCAAAAGAAACCCTGAACCAGGAAATATCTGCCCTGGTATATGATTCCAGAAAAATTGTACCAGGCTGTCTGTTCGTCTGCATCAAAGGAGCAGCTTTCGACGGCCACACCTGTATCGGGCAGGCCGCGCAGTCGAAAGCCGCCGCGGTCGTAATCGAAAAAGACATCGAAATCCCAGAAGGCCTGACAGCCTTAAGAGTGCCGGACACCAGGCTTGCACTCGCCATGCTCTCAGCGGCGTGGTTCGGTCATCCGGCCAGGGAGCTTCAGACAATCGGCATAACCGGGACAAAAGGAAAAACAACGACCACGTACATGATAAAATCCATCCTGGAAAATGCGGGGCGAAAGACCGGGCTGATAGGAACGATTGAGACAGTCATCGGCGATAAAAGGATACCTTCGGCAAATACAACGCCGGAATCGTATCTGGTGCAGCAGTATTTTAGGGAAATGGCAGATGCCGGATGCGATACCTGCGTGATGGAAGTATCCTCCCAGGGGCTTATGATGCACCGCACGGCCGGATTTTTATTTGACATCGGCATTTTTACGAATATCGAGCCGGACCATATCGGGCCGAACGAGCATGCTTCTTTTGAAGAATATCAGGCATGTAAAAGCATGCTGTTTCGTCAGTGTAAAACAGGCATTATCAATGCGGACGACGCGCATGCAAAAGATGTTATCAAAGGCCATGCCTGCAGCATAGAGACTTTCGGGCTTTCTAAGGACGCGGACCTTCGGGCGGAGCATTTACAATTCATCCATCGGCCGGGATATCTTGGCGTGGCTTACAGAGCGGAGGGGCTTAGCAGCTTTGATGTGGAAATCGATGTGCCTGGAAAGTTTAGTGTATACAATTCGCTGTCAGCCATTGCAGTATGCAGACATTTTCAGATACCGGAAGAAATTATGAAGCAGGCTCTGAAAGATGCAAAGGTCAAAGGGCGTATCGAAATGGTAAAGGTATCGGATGAATTTACGCTTATGATTGATTATGCGCACAATGCAATGAGCCTTAAGAGCCTTTTAGGCACGCTGCGGGAATATGAGCCGGGCAGGCTGGTATGCCTGTTTGGCTGCGGCGGAAACCGGAGCAGGCTGCGCCGTTATGAGATGGGCGAGGTGTCAGGCAGACTGGCGGATTTAACGATTATTACTTCGGACAATCCAAGAGATGAAGAGCCGCAGGCGATTATTGACGATATTAAAAAAGGAATTGCAAAGACGGATGGAAAGTATGTGGAAATCGCTGACCGTAAAGAGGCTATCCGCTATGCGATTCAAAACGGAAGGCCGGGAGATGTCATTGTACTGGCGGGAAAAGGCCATGAGGATTATCAGGAAATCAAAGGGGTGAAATATCCGATGGATGAACGGGTACTGATTGCGGAGATTCTGGGGCAGAAATAACTGCTGCCTCCATCCTGCGTCTGGCCATTCAGTTTATATTAGAAAAGGAATCCAATTTGTACGCAAATATTATCGTAGACATTTCAAGTGAAAAATTAGATAAAACCTTCCAGTACCTGGTTCCGCCGGAGCTGGAGGATAAGATAACAGAAGGAATGCGTGTAGCAGTTCCCTTCGGCAGCCGCAGAATCACCGGCTATGTGACAGCGCTGACGGATACGCCGGAATACGATGTTTCCAAAATCAGGCCTGTTCTTTCTATTATAAAGGAATCCTTTGCCATTGAATCACAGCTGATTGCACTGGCAGCATGGATGCGGAAAAATTACGGCGGTACGATGAATCAGGCATTAAAAACAGTCCTTCCGGTTAAGAGCCAGGCAAAGCATAAGGAGAAAAAGCAGGTCAGCCTTGCGGTGTCTTTAGAAGAAGCAAAAAGTATGTATGCACAGGCGAAGAAGAAGCATTATACGGCACAGGAGAAGCTGCTGGCGGAATTTATGGAATGTCCGTCGCAGCCGTATCTGCATCTGACGAAGGACCTCGGCATCGCAGCCGGTGTGATTCAGAATCTGGTAAAAAAAGGCATTGTAAGCATACAAACGGATACGTATTACCGAAATCCTGTTGCACAGACTGCCAGACGGGGTTACCATGTACAATTGAATCAGGCGCAGCAGGACGCTGTGAATGAGGTGATAAAAGATTTTGACGCGGGAAAGCCGCATACGTATCTGCTGCACGGGGTTACCGGAAGCGGGAAGACGGAAGTGTATATGGAGCTGATTGCCCATGCGGTGGCTGCGGGCAGGCAGTGCATTGTGCTGATACCGGAAATCGCGCTGACATTTCAGACGGTGCAGCGTTTTTATGAGCGGTTTGGCGCCCGGGTGTCGATACTGCATTCCAGACTGTCTCAGGGAGAGCGCTCTGACCAGCTGGAACGGGCGAAAAACGGGGATATTGATATTATAATCGGGCCAAGGTCCGCACTGTTTACGCCTTTTTTAAACCTGGGATTTATTATTATCGACGAGGAGCATGAGAGCAGTTATAAAAGCGAAACGGTACCGAAATACCACGCAAGGGAGGTGGCTGTCAAAAGGGCGCAGATGGCGGGGGCCAGCGTGATTCTTGGCTCCGCGACGCCCTCTGTGGACAGCTTTTACCGGGCCAGCCTTGGGGAGTACCGCCTTTTGCGCCTTTTAAGCCGTGCGGGGGAAAGAGCGATGCCAGCGTGCGAAATCATTGACCTGCGCGCAGAGCTGCGGGCCGGAAACCGTTCGATTTTAAGCAGGCGCCTGCAGGAGCTGATAGAAGAGCGGCTGGCGAAAAAGGAGCAGGTGATGCTGTTTTTAAACCGCAGGGGTATTGCCGGGTTTGTATCGTGCCGTGCCTGCGGAAGTGTGCTGCGCTGCCCGCACTGCGATGTTTCGTTAAGCCAGCATAACAATGCCAGGCTTATCTGTCATTACTGCGGCTACGAAATCCCTATGGTGGAAAAATGCCCGTCCTGCGGCTCTTCCTATATCGGGGGATTTAAGGCCGGCACGCAGAAGATTCAGGAGCTGACGGCAAAACGGTTCCCAAATGCGCGGATTCTGCGTATGGATTATGATACGACCCGTACGAAGGATTCTTATGAAAAAATACTGTCAGCCTTTTTAAGGCAGGAAGCGGATATTTTAATCGGAACCCAGATGATTGTCAAAGGGCATGACTTTGGGAATGTCACACTGGCGGGGGTGCTTGCGGCGGATATGTCTTTAAATGTCAGCGATTACCGGGCGGCAGAGCGCACGTTTCAGCTGGTGACGCAGGCAGCAGGCCGGGCCGGACGGGGCGCAGGGCAGGGCACCGCCATTATACAGACTTACCAGCCGGACCATTTCTGTATCCAGGCAGCGAAGGCGCAGGATTATCAGGCATTTTATGAGGAGGAGATTTTATACCGCAGGCTGATGCGCTATCCTCCGGTGTGGAATATGCTTCTCATACTGGCTGCGTCGAAAAGCCGGCAGGAGGCCGTATCCTGCATGGAAGAGATTGCCGGGCAGATACAGTCGGAGCTGAAAAAGGCGGGAACGGATGAAGTCTGGAAACATTTTCAGGTCATCGGCCCGTCAGACGCAGCGGTTGCAAAAATTAATGATGTTTACCGGCGCGTGCTCTATATCAGGCACCCGGATTACCGTATTTTAGTAAAAGTGAAGGATTTTTTGGGAAAAAAGCTCAAGGATGCGTCAGAATGGAGAAAAGTCAGCATACAGTTTGACTTTAATCCATGGAACAGTTAATATATTGTTACAGAAAAAAGGCAGCAGCCAGATTAGGAAAGAATACGAGGAGGAATCAGCATAAAATGGCAATCAGACAGATTCGGATTGCGGGAGACCCAATCTTAAACAAAGTGTGCAAAGAGGTAAAAGAGGTAACGCCGATGATTAAGACATTAATCGACGATATGCTTGATACGATGTATGAAGCAAACGGCGTAGGTCTTGCCGCTCCGCAGGTGGGCATTTTAAGGAGAATCGCAGTGATTGATATCGGCGACGGGCCGATTGTTCTGGTAAACCCTGAAATTATCGAGCAGGAAGGGGAGCAGACCGGGGATGAAGCATGCCTGAGTCTGCCGGGAAAAGCAGGAGAGGTAAAACGGCCAAATCATGTGGTAATCCATGCTTATGACGAAACGATGACAGAATATGAAATGGAAGCCGACGAGCTGTTAGCAAGGGCATTCTGCCATGAAATCGAACACTTAGACGGGCATATGTATATGGAACACGTAATCGGTGATATTCATGACGCACAGATGGACGACGAATAGCAAAAGCAGTGCAGGTGAACGGCAGGCCGATGCAGAAGGATGACAGACAGAAAGTGCAGGTGGTTTATATGAAAATCATATTTATGGGAACGCCGGATTTTGCGGCAGGAACCTTAGAAGCGCTGATTGCGGCGGGACACGATGTAGTATTAGCGGTCACGCAGCCGGATAAGCCGAAGGGCAGGGGAAAATCTGTGCAGTTTTCGGCAGTAAAATCGGCCGCACTGGCACATAATATAGAAGTATACCAGCCAAAGCGCATCCGCGAGCCGGAATGCGCGGCGTATTTAAAAACATTCGAGCCGGATATTATGGTTGTAGCGGCGTTCGGGCAGATACTGACGGAGGAGATTTTAAATATTCCCCGGCATGGATGTGTCAATGTCCATGCCTCCCTGCTGCCGAAATACAGGGGAGCGGCGCCGATTCAGCAGGCAGTCATAAACGGGGATGAAAAGACAGGCGTTACGACGATGCAGATGGATGCCGGAATCGATACCGGGGATATTCTGGAAACGACAGAGATTATGCTCGCAGAGGATGAAACAGGCGGCAGCCTGTTTGAAAAGCTCAAGACAGCGGGCGCTGCATTATGCGTGCAGACGCTTGCCCATATCGAAGACGGAACCGTAACGCGTACTAAACAGGATGAATCCCAGGCTGTTTATGCGGGCATGATAAAAAAGAGCATGGGCGTGATTGACTGGACCAAGCCGGCGGCAGAAACAGAGCGCCTGATTCGCGGCCTGAATCCGTGGCCGAGCGCATTTACGTATCTGGATGGAAAGACGCTGAAGATATGGAAAGCTCAGGTGCAGGAAGGAGGAGACGCCTTGCAGGCGGGCACGGTTATCTTAGCGGATAAACAGCAGCTCGTGGTTCAGACGGGCGACGGGCAGCTGTCTTTAAAGGAAGTCCAGCTCGAAGGAAAAAAACGCATGCCGGCGGAAGCGTTTCTGCGCGGATATCCTGTCAGAGCAGGCACGGTTTTCGCGCAGGATGCATGCCAGAAAGGGCACTGAGAGGAGGAATGTCTTATGCCTTACAGATATGGGTATTATTTTGACCCGACGTATGTACTTGTATTAATCGGAGCAGTGATTTCTATGATTGCTTCCGCACGCGTGAAATCAACTTACAGTAAATATTCCAGAATGCGCAGCAGGACCAATATGACCGGAGCGCAGGCGGCGCAGCGTGTCTTAAGCAGCGCGGGCATTTATGATGTCAGAATCCAGCATGTAGCCGGAAACCTGACAGACCATTACGACCCGCGCAATAAAACGCTGAATCTGTCGGATTCGGTATACGGCTCCGCATCGGTGGCCGCCATAGGCGTAGCGGCGCATGAGTGCGGACATGCCATTCAGCACCAGCAGGGATATTCCCCGTTAAGCATCCGCAGCGCACTTGTGCCGGCGGCGAATTTCGGCTCCGCAGCCGCATGGCCGCTGATTATACTCGGAATTATTTTCGGCGGCGCCGGAAGTGTGATGTGCCAGATTGGAATCGTATTATTCAGCGCCGCAGTTTTGTTTCAGCTGGTCACGCTGCCGGTCGAATTTAACGCATCCAGACGTGCCGTGCGCATTTTAGGCGATACCGGAATCCTGAGCGAACAGGAGCTGCCTTATACAAGGAAGGTATTAAAAGCCGCAGCGCTTACCTATGTGGCAGGAGCCGCAGCGGCAATCTTGCAGCTGCTGCGCCTGGTCATCCTGTTTGGCGGAAGAGACCGCGATTAGGATAAAGACCGCAGGGAAACGCGGTCAGGAAGGAAATGATTATGGAAATGGTCAGCACAAGGGGACTGGTACTTGATATTTTACTGGATATCAGCAGGAACGGAACCTACAGCCATACAGCGGCCAGCGATGTTTTAGACAAATACGGGTATCTGGATAAAAAAGACCGTTCCTTTATCACACGCATGGTACAGGGCACGCTGGAATATCAGCTTCAGTTAGATTATATTATCGGCATGTTTTCCAAAGTTCCGGTCCGTAAAATGAAGCCGGTCATCCGCTGCATCATCCGAAGCGCCGTTTACCAGATATTTTATATGGAATCGGTGCCGGACAGCGCAGCCTGCAATGAAGCCGTGCGACTGGCTAAAAAAAGAGGGTTTCAAAGTCTGAGCGGATTTGTCAACGGCGTACTGCGAAACATCATAAGGAATAAAGACAAAGCGCTTGTATGGCCTGACCGAAAGACGGAGCCGGTTCGTTATCTGTCCGTGCGGTATTCTGTCCCGGAGTGGATGATACAGATGTGGAAAGAGGAATTTCATTTATCATGGGAAAGGGATGCGGATGTTCAGGAAATGGAACAGCTGCTCGCAGCATTTCTGACCCCGGCGCCTGTTACTGTCCGTACGGATACCGTCCGCTGCACGCCCGAAAAATTAAAGCAGCTGCTGGAAGCAGAAGGCATCCGGGCATCGGTATCCGCCGTGCTTCCTTATGCGGTGCACATATCCGGCTTTGATTCTGTAAGGACGCTTCCGGGCTATGAAGAAGGGCTGTTTTATGTCCAGGATGTAAGCTCTATGCTGGCTGCCGAGGCGGCCCGTCCGAAGGAAGATGACTTTATTATAGACGTCTGCGCGGCGCCGGGCGGCAAAGCCATTCAGTTAGCGCAGATGCTGAATCAGACCGGACAGGTGCTTGCAAGGGACTTAACAGAGCAGAAAGTAAACCGGATGCGCGAGAATATCAGACGCTGCCAGGTAACCAATATCAGGGCTGAAGTCTGGGACGCCAGAATCTTTGACCAGTCGCTTGCAGAAAAAGCAGATATCGTAATCGCCGACCTTCCATGCTCCGGGCTCGGGGTCATGCGCCGCAAAAAAGATATCCGTTACCGCATGACGCCGGAGCAAATCAAAGAACTGGCCATGCTGCAGAAGGAAATCTTAGGCACGGTATGCAGATACGTAAAGCCCGGCGGCAAGATGGTTTACAGTACCTGTACGATTAGCAGGCGGGAAAACGAAAAAAATGTGCAGTGGTTTTTAGAAGAGAATCGTCAGTTTGAACTGACAGAAAAAAGACAGATACTGCCGCAGGAAAACGGCGGGGACGGATTTTTTATCGCACAGTTTGTAAGAAGATAATATAATAGAAAAGGAATTCAAATGGAAAAATCAAACAGCACGCTCCAGGCATTCCCGGAAATCAATTCCATGAACAGCCAGGAGCTGACGGCTTTTTTAACGGGAATAGGAGAAAAACCGTTCCGCGCAAAACAGATTTATGCCTGGCTGCATCAAAGGCAGGCGGCGGATTTTGACGAAATGACAGATTTGTCAAAAGCTCTGCGCAGCCGTCTGAAGGAAACCAGCTGCTTTACCGTATTAAAGCCGGTGCAGATTCAGACCTCAAAACAGGACGGCACAAAAAAATATCTGTATCAGCTTGCGGACGGGAACAGGATAGAGACTGTATTTATGAAATATAAGCACGGAAATTCGGTCTGCATTTCTTCTCAGGCGGGCTGCAGGATGGGATGCCGTTTCTGCGCGTCTGCCATTGGCGGGCTTGTAAGGAATCTGACACCGGCTGAAATGCTAGAGCAGGTCTACCGGACAGAGCAGGAATCCGGGGAGCGTATTTCGAATGTCGTAGTGATGGGAATCGGGGAGCCGCTTGATAATTATGAAAATCTGCTGAAATTCATCGAGCTGATAACGGATGAGCAGGGCCGTAATCTCAGCCAGCGCAGCATTACCGTATCTACCTGCGGAATTGTGCCGCGCATCAGGGAGCTTGCGGATAAAAAGCTGCAGATTACCCTGGCGCTGTCGCTGCACGCGCCTTCCCAGGAAAAGCGCAGGATGCTGATGCCGGTAGCAGAAAAATACGATTTGATGGAAGTGTTAAAAGCCTGCGATGACTATTTTGCAAAAACCGGGCGGCGCATTACATATGAATACAGCCTGATTCGGGGAGAAAATGATTCTGTGAAGGATGCGCAGCAGCTTGGCATGCTGTTAAAAGGAAAAAACTGCCATGTCAATTTAATCCCGGTCAATCCGGTAAAAGAGCGTTCTTTTAAGCAGCCGGACGAAGAAACGGCGGCGGCTTTTAAAAATAAACTTGAAAAAAACAGAATAAATGTTACTATTAGAAGAGAAATGGGCCGCGATATTGATGGTGCGTGCGGCCAGCTGAGAAAGAAATACCTGTAAAAGCAGCAATCCAGTTACTGGAACAGTTACATTAAGGCGTGCATAAACTGTGTGAAAGGAAGGCATAAAAGATGAAGACATTTTCCATGACAGATATCGGAAGACGCCGGGGAATGAATCAGGACTATATTTATACATCTGACACCCCGGTCGGGAACCTTCCGAATCTTTATATCGTTGCAGATGGGATGGGCGGTCATAATGCAGGTGATTTTGCTTCCAGATATACAGTCGAATATGTAGTAAAAGCAATCGCATCCAGCGGACTGACAGAGCCGGTTTCCCTGCTTGGGGAGGCTTTGCGGGAGGTCAATGCAAAGCTTTTAAAGCTGGCGGATACGAATCCGCAGCTGAGCGGAATGGGGACGACATTTGTGGGAGCTACGATTGCGGGGGACTGCCTGAGTGTCGCAAATGTAGGAGACAGCCGTCTTTATCTGGTCAGTCAGGAAATTACCCAGGTGACAAGGGACCATTCGCTGGTACAGGAAATGGTGCGCATGGGTGAGATGAACGCGGACCAGGCGAGGGTGCATCCTGATAAAAACATTATCACAAGAGCTGTCGGCGCGTTTAAAGAAATCGAGGCGGATTTTTTTGAGGTGAATTTAAGACAGGGGGACCGCGTTTTATTATGTTCTGACGGGCTTACCAATATGCTCGAGGACAGTGAGATACGTAAGATTATATGCAGCCAGGAAGATATTGCGCAGAGTGTAAAGCGTCTGGTAGCGGCTGCCAATGAGAACGGCGGGAGAGATAATATATCAGTGATCATCATAGATCCGTTTTCTGATGAGGTGAAAAGATGTTAGAAGAAGGTAAATTTATAGCAGACCGGTATGAAATACTCGCCAAAGCAGGTGCGGGCGGCATGTCTGACGTCTATAAGGCAAAAGACCATGTCCTTGGAAGATTTGTGGCCATAAAAGTGCTCAAGCAGGAATTTGCAGAAGATGTCAGCTTTGTAACAAAATTCCGCACAGAAGCCCAGTCGGCAGCAGGATTAGAGCATCCGAATATTGTAAACATTTATGATGTAGGCAGTGAGGACGGATTTCATTATATTGTAATGGAATATGTAGAAGGCATCACGCTGAAGACGTATATCGAAAAAAAGCAGCAGCTGTCTTATAAAGAAGCCATCAGCATTGCCATTCAGGTCGGGCGCGGCATTGAAGCTGCCCACAACAAAAATATTGTACACCGGGATATTAAGCCGCAGAATATCATGATATCTACAGAAGGCAAGGTCAAGGTAACCGATTTTGGCATTGCCCGGGCGGCTACGAGCAATACGATTCACTCGGATGTGATGGGCTCGGTGCATTATTCTTCCCCGGAACAGGCAAGAAACGGCTTTGTAGACGGCAAAAGCGATATTTATTCCTTAGGAATCGTGATGTATGAAATGGTTACGGGCAGGGTTCCGTTTGACGGGGATACTACGGTTGCCATTGCGATTCAGCATTTGCAGGAGGAAATGGAGTCGCCGCGCAATTTTGTGCCGGACCTTCCGGTCAGCCTGGAGAAAATTATACTGAAATGTACGCAGAAAAGTGCGGACCGCAGATATGCATCCATGGGTGAGCTGTTAGAGGATTTAAGACATGCCCTGGTAAATCCGGATGAAGATTTTGTTGTGATGGCGCCTTCTTTTATTCAGGATAAGACGCGCATGCTCTCTTCCGATGAAGTGAATCAGATTCGGGAGGAAACTTCCCATATTCATGTGAATCAGAGGGAAGTGCCAAAGGAAACGCCTGCGTGCCGGTATCAGGATGAGGAGGCAGACGACGGCGAGGACGACGACGGAGGCGGCTTTTTGAATCCGAAAATGGAAAAGGCAATGACCATTATGGGCATTGTGGCGGCGGTGATTATCGTGATGATTATCGTTTATCTTGCCGGCAGCATGTTAGGGTGGTTCAAATTTTCACCGGATAAAAAAGGAAATGACAAACAGGAAGAAACCACATTCCCGGACCTGGATGTACCGGATTCCGATACACTGGCAGGCGGGGAAGACGATACGCAGACAGACACAGATACGGATGCAAAGGAAAGCGTGCAGATGATAAGCCTTGCCGGAAAAGAACTGGATGAAGCACGCAAAGAATTAAAGGATATGGGGCTGGAGTTAAGAAGGCTCGGAACGATTGCTTCGGATGAATATGAGGAAGGGCTGATTGTGGAACAGGATGTGGAAGAAGGCGAATCTGTAGAAAAAGGGACGGTCATACAGGTAACTGTCAGCAGCGGCCCGGCTGATTTTGACGTGCCGAATGTAGTCGGCAATCCGGCGGCGACAGCCAGGGACATGTTAGAGACCAGAGGGCTTAAGGTAAATCCGAACTCCGCCTATGAGTTTGCAGAAGCGCCGGAGGGCACAGTCATCCGCCAGTCGCCGGGAGCGGGAGCAAAAGTAAAAAAAGGCGATACGGTGACGCTGACCATCAGCAAGGGTGTCGAGCAGGTGCAGGTGCCGGATATCCGCAAGATTTCAGAGGCTGAGGCATTAGAGCGTCTGAACGCGCACCGTCTCGAAGGCAGCGCGACGTCAGAATACGACGACGAAGTGCCGGAGGGCAGCGTTATCAGCCAGACGCCGCAGGCTGGAAGCAGCGTAAATGCGGGCAGCCGTGTGGATTATGTCGTAAGCCTTGGCAAAAAAGAGATTATTTACCGGATGGAAGACCGCAGAATCGAAGAGCCGCAGGGCAGCGAAATGGTCGTTTCGGCAAACATCAGCCTGTTAGACGCAAACGGAACGGAAATTGCAAGATGGGACGGAATCCCGATTTCATCCTTCCCGTATGTGATTTCTACCAAGAAGGATATTACAACGAGTACCGGAACCATCGCAATCGAATGGGTATTAGACGACGGGGAATCCCAGACTCAGGATGAATCCATAAGGTTTGTGCAGAAATAAAGCGGTCAGGAAGGAACGATGCAGGGAAAGATTGTAAAAGGTATTTCCGGATTCTACTACGTACATGCAGCAGAATCCGGAATTTATGAATGTAAGGCAAAAGGCTTATTCCGCCTTTTGAAAATGAAACCGCTGACCGGGGACAGCGTAGAAATCGCGGTCATCGACGAACAGGAAAAAACAGGAAATATCGAAAAAATCCTCCCAAGGAAAAACGAACTGCTGCGTCCGGCAGTCGCCAATATCGATATGGCGCTGGTTGTTTTTGCAGTCGCAAGCCCGCAGCCGAATCTGAACCTGTTAGACCGCTATCTGATTTTTATGCAGTCCGCACAGGTTCCGGTTACCATCTGTTTTAATAAAATGGAGCTGGCAGACAGCGGGGAGCAGACGCGTCTTGCGCAGATTTACAGCCAGTGCGGATGTCCGGTATTATTTACAAGTGTAAAGCAGCAGAAAGGAATCTGTGAACTGCGCCGGGCGCTGGCCGAAAAAACAACGGCAGTATCCGGGCCGTCCGGCGTAGGAAAATCGTCGCTGATTAATCTGCTGCAGCCGCAGGCCGGAATGGAAACCGGGGAAATCAGCCGCAAAATAGAGCGCGGAAAGCAGACGACACGCCATACGCAGCTGATTTATCTGGATGGGAGCGCGTATATTATGGACACGCCGGGGTTCAGCTCGCTGTATCTGCCGCAGATGGAAAAAGAAGAGCTGAAACAATTCTACCCGGAGTTTGCGCCGTATGAAAACGAATGCAGATTTTTAGGCTGCAGCCATATCAGCGAGCCGGACTGCGGGGTAAAGCGGGCGGCATCGCAAGGCGTGATTCATGCGGTGCGGTATGAAAATTACAGGCAGCTGTATGAAGAGTTAAAAGAGAGGAAGAAATACTGAGGTATTTTCGTTGAACAGGTGATGAACAGGAAAACATTGATTGTAACAGGCGGCACGCTGAATCATGCGTTCGCGCTTTCTTATCTGAAACAGCATAAATTCGATTATTTCATTGCGGCAGATTCCGGCATCCGTTTTTTCGCGGAACAAGATATCCGGCCGGACGAGGTTTTGGGAGACTTTGACTCCGCAGACCCGGCGCAGCTGCAGCAGCTTTCTTTGGATGAAAAGACTGTGTTTCATAAGTACCGGCCTGAAAAAGATGCTGTGGATACAGAGCTTGCGCTGCAGCTGGCCATAGAGCGCGGCAGCAGTGAGATTCATATTCTGGGCGGCACCGGAACAAGGCTTGATCATGTGCTTGGGACAGTGCGGCTTCTCGGCTTTGCCATGGAACGCGGGATTTTGTGCTTTCTGGCAGATACGCATAACAGAGTCCGGCTGATACAGAAAAGAACGGTTCTGAAAAAAGAGCAGCAGTACGGGAAATATGTTTCGCTCATTCCGCTTACAACAGAGGTTACCGGCGTGACGCTGACGGGATTTAAGTATCCGCTTACGGAACATACGCTGGGCGGGTTTGCGTCGCTGGCGGTCAGCAACGAGATTGCGGAGGAAGAGGCTGTGATTGATTTTCGAAGCGGGATACTGATTCTGGTGGAATCGATGGATTGAAAAAAGATGAAGGCCAAAGGCCTTGCACCTTTTTATTCGCTGGCTGCTGATATAGAATGGTTAATATTCAAGCTCAGAATAATCAATTCCAAAATTCTGCAATACAATTTTTGCTATTTTGATTTGATATTCAAGTTCCTTATTTTCGCCTGTTTCATGAGCTTTGATTCTCATTAAATTAACATATGTGAGAATAGCGGCCTGACTTTGTTCTTCTAATGTCATACAGTCACCCTGCTTTCTTTGAATCTGTGCTGATTGCTGCAGCTTCATCATAACAGATTATGCAAAAGATGTAAAGGCTTATCAGTCAGGGATGGTTCTGAGTTGAAAAAATCGGTGTAGTAACTGGTGTAATAAAAATATAGAGAAAGGGAAAAAGCCTTGATTTTCAAGGTTTTTGAGATAGGTATACAAAAAAATGAAACTAGGCATTGTCGGACTGCCAAACGTAGGCAAAAGTACATTATTTAATTCACTCACAAAAGCGGGAGCAGAATCTGCCAATTACCCGTTTTGCACCATAGACCCGAACGTAGGCATTGTATCGGTGCCGGACGAGCGTATTGACAGGCTGGGAGAGCTGTATCATTCGAAAAAAATTGTCCCGGCGGTGATTGAATTTGTAGACATTGCCGGGCTGGTGAAAGGCGCCAGCAAGGGAGAAGGGCTGGGCAACCAGTTTCTTGCAAATATCCGTGAAGTGGATGCGATTGTCCATGTGGTCAGATGCTTTGAGGATGAAAATATTGTCCATGTAGACGGAAGCATTGACCCGGCAAGGGATATTGAGACGATTAATTTAGAGCTTATTTTTTCGGATATAGAAATCTTAGAGCGCCGGATTTCGAAAATCGCTAAACAGGCCAGAATGGACAAGACACTGGCGAAAGAATTAAAGCTGGCAGAGGCGGTGAAAGCGCATCTTGAGGACGGACGCATGGCAAAGACGTTTGAACTGGGCGAAGATGAAGACGAACAGGCATGGTTTAAGACCTATAATCTGTTAACGGCAAAACCTGTTATTTACGCGGCAAATGTGCTGGAAGACGACCTGGCAGACGACGGGGCATCGAATCCGCATGTAGCGGGCGTAAGAAAAATGGCTGCGGAAGAAAGCAGTGAGGTATTCTGCGTCTGCGCGCAGATAGAACAGGAAATCGCGGAGCTGGATGACGAGGAGCGTTCCATGTTTTTAGAAGAGCTGGGGCTTAAGGAATCCGGCCTGGACAAGCTGATTAAGGCAAGCTACCGGCTGCTCGGGCTGATTAGCTTTCTGACTTCCGGGGAAGATGAAACAAGGGCATGGACGATTAAAGAAGGCACGAAAGCGCCTGCCGCGGCCGGCAAAATTCATACGGACTTTGAACGCGGCTTTATCCGTGCGGAGGTTGTGGCATACGAAGACCTGATTGCAGGGGGCAGTATCGCGGCAGTCAGAGAAAAAGGGCTGGTGCGCCTGGAAGGGAAAGATTATGTCGTAAAAGACGGAGATGTTATTGTCTTTCGTTTTAATGTATAACCGTAACGCAGTATCCGGTGCAGAAATTCTGCATATACTAAGAAAAAACGGATGTCTGAGCTTATGCGTCTGCGAGAATTACAGGAAAAAAGCGTGATTAACATGAAAAACTGCAAATGCCTCGGCAATGTCATTGACCTTGATATCGATGAAAAGGAAGGATGCATCCGCGCACTGATTCTTCCCGGCCCGGGGCATTTTTTTGGTATTTTCTGCCGGGAGTATGAACTGTTTATCCCATGGTGCGATGTGAAGAAAATCGGACCGGAAATCATTCTGGTGGATGTGGATGAAAAAGAGGCAACTCACAAATTATAATGCGAAAAATGGAAAAACCCGTTGACAGTCATCGCGTGAAAGGGTAAACTGAGCGTATACCTTATACGAAGGCAGAGGGGAGAAACAGCATGAAATGTCCATTTTGCAGCAGTGATAATACAAGGGTTATTGATTCAAGGCCAGCGGATGACAATAATTCGATACGCCGCCGCAGACTGTGTGATGCATGTAAAAAACGTTTTACGACATATGAAAAGGTAGAGACGATTCCTTTAATCGTCATTAAAAAAGATAATAACAGGGAACAGTTTGACCGCTCCAAGATAGAGGCAGGGATTCTGCGTGCGTGTCATAAGCGGCCGATTTCGGTAAATGAGATTAATAAACTGGTAGATGATATCGAAACTGAAATATTTAACAAAGAAGAAAAAGAAATTCCAAGCACGGTGATTGGCGAGATTGTAATGGATAAGCTGAAAGATTTAGAAGCAGTGGCGTATGTGCGGTTTGCCTCAGTTTACCGGGAGTTTAAGGATATCAATACGTTTATGGACGAACTGAAAAAAATACTGGATAAATAGAAGATATTAGAAAGCGACAGGAGTGCGGAGTATGTTACAGACTTTTTATCCGGGTGAATATCTGGATTCTGTTTATCAGATTGATTTTGATAAGCTGTATCACGAAGGTTACCGGGGCGTGATTTTTGATATTGATAATACGTTAGTTCCTCACGGCGCTGCTGCGGATGCGAAGGCAGAGCGTCTGTTTGCGCATTTAAAAAGCCTGGGCTTTCACTGCTGTCTGCTGTCAAATAACAAAGAGCCGCGTGTGAAAATGTTTAATCAAAATATCAAAGCTTATTCTATTTTTGACGCGCATAAGCCGGGAACGGCGGGATACAAAAAGGCAATGCGGCTGATGAAAACAGATGCGGGCAGCACGCTGTTTGTCGGGGATCAGATTTTTACGGATATATGGGGGGCAAACCGTGCGGGAATCCGTACGATTCTTGTAAAACCGGTTCATCCAAAAGAAGAAATCCAGATTGTGCTAAAGCGGATTCCAGAGAAACTGGTGCTGCATTTTTACGCCAGGTCGAAAGCTGCAAAGGCAGGAAAACAGAATTGAAGGAGAATGCATTATGAAAATTATTATTGGAAATGACCATGCGTCGCCGGATATGAAAAAAGAGATTGTAAAATATCTGGAAGGGTTAGGACATGAAGTGATTAATTTTGGCGTGGATACGTCAGAAAGCTGCAATTACCCGGAAATCGGCGCGAAAGTCGGACGTGCGGTTGCCGCCGGGGAAGCGGACTGCGGGGTATTAATCTGCGGCACAGGAGTAGGGATTTCTCTGGCAGCGAATAAAATAAAAGGAATCCGCGCGGCAGTATGCTCGGAAACCACAACGGCCCGTTTTGTAAAACAGCATAACAATGCGAATATCATTGCCTTTGGTTCCAGAATTGTAGGAATCGAAACGGCAAAGGATATCGTAAAAGCCTATCTGGAAGCAGAATTTGAAGGCGGAAGGCATCAGACGAGAATCGATATGATTCACGAGCTGGAAAACGAATGATAAATTCTATCGCGAAGCAGAAGAAGAATTCTAAAAAAACAGTTGAAATATGCGCGTATTTATTATATGATAGGAAAAGTGAGTGCAAGACTCAGACAGTTTTAAGGAGGAAATTCGAATGATTTCAGCAGGAGATTTTAGAAACGGCATTACGATTGAGTTTGAAGGAAATATTTATCAGATTATTGAGTTTCAGCATGTAAAGCCAGGAAAAGGCGCTGCCTTTGTAAGGACAAAGTTAAAAAATATCAAGAGCGGCGGCGTTGTGGAAAAGACATTCCGTCCGGTAGATAAATGTCCGCAGGCAAGAATTGACCGCAAGGACATGCAGTACTTATATTCTGACGGAGATTTATTCTATTTTATGGACGTAGAAACTTACGACCAGATTCCAATCAGCACGGCTACCATCGGCGATGCTTTAAAATTCGTAAAAGAGAACGAAATGGTGAAAATCTGTTCTTATAACGGAGAGGTATTTGCAGTAGAACCGCCGTTATTCGTAGAACTGGAGATTTCAGAAACAGAACCAGGCGTAAAAGGCGATACAGCAACCGGCGCAACCAAACCGGCTACCGTAGAAACCGGCGCTACGGTATATGTTCCGTTATTCGTGAATCAGGGTGATACCATTAAAATTGATACAAGAACAGGGGAATATTTATCAAGAGTATAGTCTGTAAGATTTATGTGCGGGCAGGAAGCTGATTCTAAGCCGGCGGGGCTGTATGCCGGTGTCATAGAACATTTCCTGCCTGCCATTCTGTATGATGGAATATGTCTTGCTGTGATGTAAGGGGAGAATGTTATGCTGACAGTTGGAATCAGTAACGAAATATACAGAGAAGTAACCAAAGACAATACGGCGGCTGCGATAGGCAGCGGAATGCTGGAAGTATTCGCGACACCTGCAATGGCAGCTCTGATGGAAGAAACATGCATGAAAAGCGTACAGGATGAGCTGGAGGAAGGCTGCGGTACGGTCGGTACGGGCCTTACGATTCATCATTTATCGGCGACACCGGTAGGAATGCAGGTACGCTGTGTCAGCAAGCTGGTAGAGGCTGACGGCCGTAAGCTGGTGTTTGATGTGCAAGCATTTGATGAAGCGGGACTCATCGGCCAGGGAATGCACGAGCGTTTTATTATTGAAAACAAAAAGTTTTTCAGCAAAGCACAAAAAAAACTGAAAAAATAGAAAAGATTCAATGCTGCAAACAATAAATAGAGAAAATATTGTACATAAAACAGGCATCCAGATACTGAATTCAGATGCCTGTTTTATGTGCATAAATGTGCATAAGGGAGTGTCAGAAATTCTGACACGTTCCGGTGCCGTGCTTTATTTCAGGTTTAATTTTGCAATTAAATCTCCAAGAGAAGTAGAAGCAGATTCGTGAGAACTGTATTCTTCTGCCTGAGCAGATGCTTCTTCGGAATTTTCTTCTGTGATTTCTTCCAAAGCCCGCATGCTCAGGGCAATCCGGTTATCATTTGTATTGAGTATTTTCGCACGTACGGTCTGTCCGGTTTTCAGCACTTCGGACGGCTTGCGTATCCGGCGGCTGGATATCTGGGAAATATGGACAAGCCCGGTCAGGCCGTTTCCGATATTGACAAAAGCGCCGTAATTTGTCAGGCTTTCTACCGTACCTTCTACAACCGTGCCAGGTACAAGCATGGAAATGCGGTGATTTCTTTCTTCTTCTTCCTGCTCGCGCAGTACGGTTTTTGCAGACAGCACCAGTTTATCCTTCTGCGGGTCTGCCGTAATAACGCGCACCTGTAAATCCTTTCCGACAAATGCGGAGGTATCTTCTACATAATCAAGGCTTAGCTGGGAAGCCGGAATAAAGGCACGCAGCCCTTCTGCGTATGCAATGACTCCGGCATTGACAGCTTCTTTTACATGTACGGTCAGAATCGTTTCATTTTCCATGGCAGCTTTCAGCCGGTCCCATCCGAGCATCTGACTGGCTTCTTTTTTGGATAACAGAATATTTCCTTCCCCGTCGTCGAGGCGGATAACGGTTGCTTCAATGACGTCGCCGGGATGCAGCTGTTCTATCATAGAGCAGTCTGGGTCGTCACTGAAATCAGCGGCTTTGATGATTCCGGGCGCATAGTATTTTAAGTCCAGGGCGGCTTCTTCTTCTGTTACGCTGATGACGGTGGCGGTCAGAATGTCTCCCTCGCTGATGCGGCGGAAGGATGCTTCCAGCTCTTCTTTATAATCTTCCATGGTTTCGATGTGTTCCTGCATTGTTTCTTTGTCCTTTCCTGTTTTTACTGGCAGGATAGTGCTTTTTGTACCTGCCTTTGTGCTGTAAGTTTCCTGTGTAGGGACTGCAGCAATGTATGTGGTTATTATAACATTTGGAAAGGAGTTTGAACAGAGGGAGTTTGCGCCCCGCCAGTCATTCAGTATCACTTCCTCCCGCCAGGTATCCCAATCGAATACCCCAAAAGCATCCATGTACTGATAAAGTAACAAATCAGCAGCGCACCAAGAATCCCCGCAGTAAATCCCGTCTGCTGCAGCAGAGCGGTAAATCCGATATATGCTGAAATTTCTTTGGACACAGTCTGCACAAAATACACAGTAACAGCCGCCGCAGCCGCGATGGAAACGGTGACAGGCAGTCCGAACCAGACGCCCAGCTGTTTTAGCACCAGTTTTTTAATATTCCTCTCCTCAGCGCCGAGCTTTCGAAGCACGCCAAAGCGGTATCTGTAGCAGTCTGCATCTAAAAGCTGCTGCAGGGAAAGTACAGTCAGGCAGATGACCATGAGTACGACGGCTCCATAGAGCATAGAAGACTGCAAAACAAACATATCCGTTTTTGTACTGTTCTTTTGAAGCGTGCGAAGGCGGATATCGTAGCTGACACCTTCGGCTGTCATCTGTGGATATTTGGATACAAATGCCTGTTCCAGCCGGCTGGCGGTATCGTAGGAGAGCGGCCGGGCGGTTTTTATATAGCGGTTTTGAATGACGGGAAGCAGGTTTTTGCAGACGTTATCCGGAAACACAAACAGGACGTTCGTATAAACATTATACATGGTTTGGCCCATTCTTTCCAGATGGTATGCCTGGCTGGAACAGATAAGGCTTCCGCAGTCAGTTTCAGCTGATGTATGTTCTTTTAAAAATTCGTTTCGCTCATCCTCAGTGGCCACAGCCTTCCAATGGGTTGTGAATTCATTGTCCTTTAGCGTGATTTGTTCCAGTCCCAGCATGGTTCTGATGGTGTTATAATCGCTCAGTGAAATGGCCGCGATGGGAAAATCGTATTTCATCCGGTTATGAAAATCCTCTTTTTTGGGCAGATACAGATGAAACGTGCAGTCATATTCCGTTTTTATCTGCTCGTCTGCGAGAAATTCTGTTACGATTTCGTAAGCTTCATCGGGTAAATACTGTTCCTGGTATATCTGTCTGTATCCTGAATAAATCTGCACATCGTACATGGAGCGGGCATCTAAATAGCCGTTTGCCCATCCGGTTAAAATCGGCGCGGACAGAAACAAAAATACGGCAAGCATAAGAGTGATGCTGGTAAGGGTCATAGTTTTGCTGGCTGTCTGCAGCTTGGAGATAATCTGTCCGAAAAAGAAAAGGTTTTCATTTTGATATTTATGTTCCGGCGATTTTTCTTTCCAGGCGAGAATCAGGCTGGCAGCAAGATAGATGATGCAGCATATGAAAAACAGCAAATCTGTCAGAATAAAGAACAGATACAGTCTGACAGTCCCGTCTCCGAGCGGCAGATAATATTTAGCAGTCAGGGACGGCACGCTTGCTGCGGTGACAGCATTCAGGACGGAGCATGGGAGCAGACTTAAAAGCAGTGTCTGAAAGCTGCGTTTCTTTTTAAGAAATAGATTTTGAAACAGCCACAGGAGCGGCAGGAGCAGAGCCGCGGCAGGACTCAGGATATTTCCCAGGAACATAAGCTCAACAGGCAGTGCGTAACGGCTGTCGTAATAAAAATAAAATTTCCTGATGCCGGATACCAGCATGACAGTTACCAGCAGCTCAAAGAGAATAGTTACCGCATAAATCCAGCGGCTTTTTCTTAAATCCGGCTCATTTTCTTTTTCTGCCAAAAGCATATCGATGATTTTGGTTTTCCGAATCGTACGGATGTTAAAAATACCTGCCACAGAGAAGCTTATGACAAAAAAGACGACGGTAAGAAGCGCCGTATCCGGGAACAGCGTCCATGAAAGCCGGAAACGCTTCCCATAGGAGGTCAGCAGCATTGCCGTAATAAACTGCGAACAGAAGATACCAAGGAAAATGCCGGTTCCAATCGAGAAAAGTCCCATGATAAGGGTTTCTGCAAAGAAAAGCCGTCCAATGGTTTTTTGTTCCATTCCCATAATGGACTGGACCGCAAATTCTTTCTGTCTGCGCAGGAGCATATAGCGGTTTACGAAACGTATTAAAAACAGCAAAAGCAGGGTGACTACGCAGATGGAAAGCTTCATGCTGCTGCCAAGTATCGTTAAATCATACGCATTTCCGATATCCGGCTGATAATAGCGGCTGGAAACGGACAGAAATGAGTAAAATAAAGTGACGCATATGGTTAATGTCACAATATAAATCAGATAATCTTTGAATGAGCGTTTTGCGTTTTTGATTACAAGCTTAGCATACATGATTCCTTCCGCCTCCCATCATTGTCAGTACATTTAATATTTTTTGAAAGAAAACAGACCTGCTCAGACTGCCCCGGAGCAGCTCCGTGAAAATTTCCCCGTCCTGTAAGAATAAAATACGGCTGGCATAGCTGGCAGAAAAAGCGTCGTGCGTCACCATTAAAACGGCCGTGCCAAGCTGTTCATTGATACTGGTAATGGCTGAAAGCAGCATCTGTGAGGAACAGCTGTCAAGCGCTCCGGTCGGCTCATCGGCTAACAGGAGCTTCGGACGGGTGACAACCGCCCGTGCACAGGCACAGCGCTGCTTTTGTCCTCCCGATACCTGGTAAGGATATTTATTTAAAATGTCACTGATATTCAGCTGCTCTGCAATCTCTAAAATCCGCGGCTCAGCCTCTCTTGCGGGCACCCTGCTGACTGCTAAGGCAAGCGCAATGTTTTCCGAAATCGTCAGGGTATCCAGCAGGTTAAAATCCTGAAAGATAAAACCTAAATTCTCCCGGCGGAATCTGGCGAGAGATTTCGGACTGATTTCTGTGACATCGGTTCCTTCCAGATAAATGTGCCCCGCACTTACCGTATCAATGGTAGAAATGCAGTTAAGAAGCGTCGTTTTTCCCGAACCGGAAGTCCCCATAATTCCAAGAAATTCGCCGTTTTCTACAGAAAAACTGATATCTTTCACAGCCTTTGTAATATTTCCTTCACTGCCGTAATATTTCTGGATATGCTCCAGCTTTAAAATAGTATGCATAATTTCTCCTTCCTGGTTTCCTGCTGTTTTTTCATCCCGTGTCTGACCGTACAGCGCACAGCAGGAATATGCGGCTGAATACGGTATGCCTGTATTGTAAATCCTGCGGCAGAGTTTTTGTATCAGGTTTTCTTACAAATATCTTACAAGAATGTAAGAAGTACAGTATCAGGCCTGTATCCCGGTAATAAAATCGCTGACATGGAAGGAAAGTGTGACGGAGGTTCTGCCGTTATTCGAACAGGCATCCAGCCCGATGCCCAGTTTTTCGCAGAGGCGTTTGCAAAGATACAGTCCGATGCCGGTAGAATTTTGAATCGCGCGGCCGTTTTGTCCGGTAAAGCCTTTCTCAAAAATACGGGGCAGGTCGCCTGGTGAAATGCCGATGCCGTAATCCGTAACGGTCAGACAGACCTGATTTTCGCTTTCTGCGGTATCAAAGTGCAGTACCGGCTGTCCGGCGCGGTATTTTACAGCATTGCTGATTAACTGGTTCAAAATAAAGCGTACCCATTTTTCATCCGTGTAAACCGTGTGTACCGTTTCGCTTACGGTTATTACGGCATGATGCCGGCGCAGCAGATATTTATTATCAGAGATGGCCGCATGTACGGTATCCTGAAGGCTGATTTTGCGGATACAGTAATCTTTTTCAGGATGTTCGCTGCGGGCATAATAAAGCGCCTGCTGTGTAAAACGTTCTATCTTTTCTAATTCCGCAGAAAGTTCTCTTGTGAAGGAGGAGCGGTTATTTTCGCACAGCAGATTTATGGCTGTTATGGGTGTTTTGACTTCATGAATCCACTGTTCAATATATTCTTTATATTCTTTCCGTTCTCTTTGAATCTGTCCTGTTTTTTCTAACATGGACTTTTCAGCCATTTTCAGAATCTGATAAAAAACCTGGTCGTCGGCCCTTTGCGGAAACGCCATGACTTCTGGTATCAGATACCGCTCGTCTAACTGTCTTGTCAGAGCCAGTAATCTGTCCAGGTACTTTTTCCGCTTCAGACAGAATGCGGTGAGGCATAACAGGAGCGTCATCAGCCACACAAAGGAAATAAAAAGAATGCTGTGGGCCGGGCTGCCGTCAGCGGTCAGAAATAAGGCAAGTGCAAGCATGCCCAGAAGATGGAGGAACAGAACCGGAACCTGGCTTTTCAAATACTGTTTTATGCTCATATGAGATACCCCTGTCTGTGTTTTGTCTGAATAAAGTCCGTCAGGCCGATGCCGGAAAGCTTTTCCCGGATACGGGTGATGTTTACGCTGAGCGCATTGTCGTCCACATAAAGCTGGCAGTCCCATAAAAAATCCACAATATCTGAGCGCGGGCAGATTTTTCCGGCATTTTTAAACAGATAATAAAGGATTTTTACTTCGTTTCGGGTTAATTCGGCTTTTTTGCCGCCGTATGTAATCCTGCTGCTTTCTAAGTGCAGCACGGCGCCGTTCCATGTGAAAATTTCTGCCTGTTCGATAGTATAGGCGCGCTTGATAAGCGAAGCAGTTTTAGCCAGGAGTATCGCGGTATGATAAGGCTTTGTAATAAAAGCGTCGCCTCCGAGCATAATGCTGTTTAACTCGTCCATGTCTGTACTGCAGCCTGTTACAAATACAATGGGCATGTTGGAAAAGGCGCGGATTTGCGAGCATATTTCAAATCCGCTGCTTTCGGGCAGACAGATATCTAAAAGAACCAGGTGCGGAGCGAACTGCTTTACCGTTTTTATGGTATCTGCAAAATCGGTTATGGCGGCGGCTTCGTATCCGTTTCCGGTTAGAAGGGTTATCAGCTGTGTCCGGATGGTTAAATCATCTTCTATGATGAGGATTTTATGCTTTGCAGGGTGTGTCATAAGAAGGGGCTCCTTTCCTGGAAATGGGATTGTTTTCTAGTCTGGTTATACTCTTTTTGGAAGGGAAAGTCAAGATGGGGGGTGATTATGGCGGCGCGGACGCCGGGTGACGGGAAGATGCACCGGCTTCCTGTGACGGCTCCGGAATGTTAAGAATCCCTAAGCATTCTGCATTTACGCTGTGGCTGCGGACGGGACGCGGCACCTATTCGCCCTGGCTTTCTGCCAGCAGCTACCGGTGC
>CANDJC010000041.1 GCA_947384955.1 uncultured Eubacterium sp.
CGGCTTCGCCGCCTGGTTTTTTAGCAGAATGCTAAGGGATTCTAAACATTCCTCCAATGTCGCAGGAAGCCGGTGCATCTTCCCGTCACCCGGCTGGTTTTTGCAGGCGTTACATAAAAAATGGCTGAAGTTCTGCTGAAATTTTATATAGGAGTCAGTAAACAGGTGTCAGAGGATATGTATGCAGCACTCGAAATGTGGCAGCGTGAAAACAGGTGCCGGGAAATAGTTATGCAGTATCCGAAACCCGGCAGCTGGTAAACAGGGACCGGAAAATAGTTATGCAGTACCCAAAAAGTGGCAGTGTGAAAACAGCCGCGGGAAATAGTTATGCAGTATCTGAAATCTGGCAGCGTGAAAACAGCCGCCAGGAAATAGTTATGCAGTATCCGAAACCTGGCAGAGTGAAGACAGGTGCTGGAAAATATCTATATTGCACCCGAAGTCTGACAGCGTGAAAACAGCCGCCGAGAAGTATCTATGCAGCACCCGAAACCTGGCAGTCAGTAAACATCTGCCAGAAAATATCTATACTGCATCTGAAATATAGTATATTGTAAGCATATCATAATCACATCATAATTACATCTCAAGTACACCGTAGAATAAATAACTGCTCATCTTGTTTGTCTAAATCTCCGAAAGCACATGGCAAAAATCTCAATATACCCCAGTACACCCTCGCTTTTTTGCCATGCACTCTCGAAAATTTATCCAGCGCAATATAACCACTCATTTATTTTACGGTACAATAGCAATCCGTAAACTACCGCCAGAAATACCTAAACATCATCCAAAATGTCTCATGTAACCCTTGCCAAAAACCAGCCGGGAGAGGGGATTTACCAGGTCTTCCTGCGGCATCGGAAGAATGTTTAGAATCCCTTAGCATTCTGCTAAAAAACCAGGCGGCGAAGCCGAAGCGGCACCCGTAGCTGCTGGCTGCAGGCCAGGGCGGACTGGGTGCCGCGACCGTCCGGGGCCACAGCGTAAATGCAGAAAGCTTAGGGATTCTTAACATTCTGGAGCAGCCGCAGGAAGACCTGGTAAATCCCCTCTCCCGGCGTCCGAGCAGCCACAGTCCCCCCCCCGCTGGTCTGAACCATATCCTGCATTACAGTGTGCACAATTTTGCTCATTGACTTTTCCTGTCTTTCTTTGTATGATGATAAAATACGAAATCCAGAAGCAAAATCACTGCGCAAAATTTGCATCACTGTGCAGAAATATACAACGAAACTGCCGTGCACATATTGCATAAAAGCAGCACAGCAGTCAGTTACGCTGTTATTTAGAAAAGGAGAGAAGTTTTATGGCAGTAACAATCAAAGACGTTGCCGCGTTAGCAGGGGTATCTCCCTCCACAGTATCCCGTACATGCAAAGACCATTCCTCTATCAGCCGGGAAACAAAAGAAAAAGTACGGCGTGCCATGGCTCAGCTCGGGTATGAGCCAAATGTACAGCCGCCTGTATTAAACGGCCAGATTCCTCAGATAATCGGCATCATTCTCCCTCCTTCCTCAAAAGATGTATATGAAAATGCATTTTATCTGGAAGCCATTCGCGGCATCAGTCAGTTTTGCAACGGACGGGATTATATGAGCGCGATTATTACAGGGCAGGACGACGACGAAATTCTCAGAGCTGTCCGGACGCTTGCAAAAGATGAGCGGATGGGAGGTTTTATTGTACTGTATTCGAAACAGGATGACGCTGTTATTGACTATCTGTATAATGAAGGGCTGCTTTATGTGATTATAGGGAAAGCGAAGCAGTATGTAAATCAGACCATATACATTGATAATGACAATCTGCTGGCTGGCAGGGAAGCGGCTGAGTATCTGTACAGCCTGGGGCATCGAAAGATTGCTTATGTAGGCAGCGAATACGTGATGTTTTTCTCGGCGGAGCGCAAAGCAGGGTATCAGATGGCGCTGGCAGAACACGGGATACCGTTTAATCCGGATTACTGTATCGAAACGGAGCATTCTACCATGGACAGTCAGGAACTGCTGCGCGGACTTTTGGAACTGGAAGACCGGCCCAGCGCGGTCGTAGCCAGCGATGATATTCTGGCGGCTGCTTTAGAACAGGCTTGTGTGCAGCACGGACTTTCGGTGCCGGAAGATTTATCGATTGTATCGTTTAATAATTCGCTGTTTGCACGGATTGCTTCGCCACAGCTGACTTCGATTGATGTAAATTCGCTCCAGCTGGGGATAGAGGCGGCGTCGCAGCTGATTAACCATATTGAAAACCCGAATCTGCTGGCTACGAAGATTATTGTGCCGCATTCTATGATAGTGCGCGGAAGCTGCAGAAGGATAGAAGGGGAGAAGTAATTAGAAAGAGCGGAGAAGTAATCAGAAAGAGCGGAGAAGTAATTAGAAAGAGCGGGGAAGTAATTTAGAAAGAGCAGAGAAGTAATTTAGAAAGAGCGGGGAAGTAATTAGAAAGAGCGGGGGAGGAGTGATTAGCGGGATGATGGATGGAGAAGGATTCCCTCCGGATGTGCTCATTTTGGCTTTTCCAGAAGCATATACGAAAGAAAGACTTTCTCCATCCAGCCGTTAACTAACAGTTTTTTACATTGCAGCCCGGTATGCCCAGAGGTTTTTAATCTGTCCGCGCAGCTGTTCAAATGTCCAGGCTCTGCTGCTGCGGGAAATGCAGTTTGGGTCGTTTACAAGAAAACCGTGTTCATCATAGCCGTATATGAGTATAAAATGTCCCTGAGTCGTGAAATCTCCGGCCCCCATGGAACAGATAACCGGCTGTCCGTTATCCAGGGCTGATTTCATCACAGATTCATCCAGGGATAATTCGCGTGCGGACAGTCCCAGCCGGGAAGCGCCGTCGGTCATTAAGGCCCAGGCCGTACCGCTGCCTTCTACATAATACCCGTTTTCCTGGCTGAAAGCGGCTACCCGGTCCGGGGTCTGGTCTGTCTGTCCGGTCAGGGAAACAAGTACCATGGACAGGCAGGTCGGGCCGCAGCCGGATAGGCCGATGATGCTTCCGCCGTAGGATACGTAGCCCCACCGCCTGTCCCACTGTAAAAGAAGCGGAAAGTCTTTTTGAAGCTCTGAGGAAGTCAGTCCTTCTTTTGCATAACTCTGCGGGGCGCCGGAATCCGGGTATTCTGCGATGAATTCTTCCATTTCCGGGTTATTCAGGTAAGCGGAAAGCAGGGTTTCCGGATACTGATTGCGGTTTTCATAAATCTGAGCCGCGTAAGTGCTTGTTTTAGCATATTTTTTTAAATCTTTCTGAATCTGCAGGCTGTGGCGCTCCGCAGGCTGTTTTACAGATACGGCAGAGGCGGCCTGTATCCGGCTGTCTTCATGCCGGATTGTATTATCAATAAGCATAAAATCGGTTGCAGTGCGCAGTGCTGTTACAATGACGGCCATTAGCCCGGTCAGAAGGATGACGCGGTGTATGATGCGGCGTCTTTTGCGGCGAAGTTTTTTTCTCTGAATGATTTGTGCTGAATTTGTCATTTTATTCTCCTCCATCATGTTATATACAGTATAAATGTTTTACACATAAGATTCTTCTGCTTCTGGTTGCGGTTTTCTTACAAAACAGAATGGTTTTTCCTGCAAAATTCTTACGGTGTTTTTCTGCCTGGCATGGTGTTTTCGGCTGTGAATGAGATTTATTATAGGCATGAGAATAATCAAAATGGCATCAGCCATTAATATCAGCAATGACTTCTTTCAGCAGCTGTGCGGATTTTTTCAGCTGCGCCTGCTCCTCCCTGTTTAAAGTAATCGGCATAAGACCTTCGACACCTTTCGCTCCAATCATAGCGGGCATGCTCAGTACGACGTCCTGCAGCCCGTAAATGGTATCATCGAGCATGACGGATACCGGGAGAATCGATTTTTCGTCGCGTACAATTGCTTCGCAGATACGGCGTACGGCCATGGCTATGCCGTAGTAGGTGGCTTTCTTTTTTTCGATGATTTCATAAGCGCTGTTTTTTACAGTCTGCGCAATTTCCTGCATGGCGGCTTCATGATGGAAATAGCCCCGCATTTCACAGACGGCATTTAACGGGACGCCGGATACATTTGCACTGCTGAAGGCCGCAATTTCACTGTCGCCATGCTCGCCGATAATAAAAGCATGGATACTGCGGCTGTCTACGCCTAAATGCTCGGCCAGCTCGCTTTTCAGCCTTCCGGTATCTAAGACGGTTCCGGAGCCGATGACACGGTTTTTGGGAAGCCCCGAGATTTTTAATGCTTCGTAAGTCAGAATATCCACCGGGTTTGATACAATCAGCAGAATGCCTTCACAGCCATGCTTCATAATTTCCCCGATTATGGAGCGCATAATTCTGGTGTTTTTATTTACAAGGTCGAGTCTGGATTCATCGGGCTTCTGGTTTGCTCCGGCGGTGATAATAATGACAGCGGCGTCTGTAATATCCTGATAAGTGCCGGCATATATTTTCATCGGTTTTGCAAAAGGGGTGCCGTGGCTGATATCGAGAGCTTCGCCTTCGGCACGGTCAGTATCGGCGTCGATTAATATCATTTCGGAAAAAAGACCGCTCTGCATCAGTGCAAAAGCAATGGAGGAGCCGACAAAGCCGCAGCCTATGACGGCGGCTTTTCTTAAATTGATTTTTAAACATTCTGTCTGAATCATGGTAGTCTGCCTTTCTGGAATTTTTAGTTATTGTTTTCCATTTTGCGGTTATCTATGCATTTGAATAAAAATATTGCAATTTACCTTTACATCCCTAAGAAAAAGAAGTTATAATAGACAAAGCTGCAAAAAAAGAATAACAAGGGAGGAAAAACGGATGCACACAGTTACTCTGGGTAACACAGGTATTACGGTAAATAAAAATGGATTTGGCGCGCTTCCGATTCAGCGGATATCTGTGCAGGATGCGGTCAGACTGCTCCGCAGGGCATATGAAGCCGGAATTACCTATTTTGATACAGCCAGGTGGTATACAGACAGTGAGGAAAAGCTGGGAGAAGCGTTTGACGGTATGCGGGAGCATGTTTATATTGCGACGAAAACCGGCGCGGCCAGTGCGGAGGAGTTCTGGAAGGATTTGCAAACGTCGCTGCATAATCTGCGGACGGATTATATTGATGTCTATCAGTTCCATAATCCGCCGTTTTGTCCAAAGCCGGGAGACGGCAGCGGCTTGTACGAAGCGATGCTAGAGGCAAAGGCACAGGGAAAAGTCCGCCATATCGGGATTACGAACCACAGGCTGAAAATAGCGCAGGAGGCGATAGAATCCGGGCTGTATGAAACGCTGCAGTTTCCGTTCTGCTATCTGAGCGGAGCACAGGAGCTGGATTTGGTGAAAAAATGCAAAGAAGCGGATATGGGGTTTATTGCCATGAAGGCATTGTCCGGCGGGCTGATTACAAATTCGGCTGCCGCGTATGCTTATCTGGCACAGTATGAGAATGTGCTGCCAATCTGGGGCGTACAGCGTGAACAGGAGCTGGATGAATTTTTATCCTATATAGAAAATCCGCCGGCTATGACGGAGGAACGAAAGCAGCTGATTGAACACGACAGGAAGGAGTTATGCGGGGAATTCTGCCGCGGGTGCGGATACTGTATGCCATGCCCTGCCGGAATTGAAATCAATACATGCGCAAGAATGTCACTGCTAATCCGCCGTTCGCCGTCGAAGGCGCAGCTGACGGAGCAGGCACAGGAAATGATGAAAAAGATTGAAAACTGCCTGCACTGTAATCAGTGTAAAAGCAAATGTCCGTATGAACTGGATACGCCCGCACTGCTAGAGCGCAATTATGAAGATTATAAGCGCATTCTGGCGGGAGAGGTGCATGTGGATTAGCGGTTTATTTAAAGTATCAATTATAGAAGGGAAGTATGACATGAAACAGGAAAAAAGCAGGAATTCATTTTCAGGCTCTATCGGGTTTGTACTGGCAGCGGCCGGCAGCGCGGTAGGCCTGGGCAATATCTGGAGGTTTCCGTATTTAGCGGCAAAAGACGGAGGAGGGCTGTTTTTGGTATTATATCTGATTCTGGCTCTGACGTTTGGCTTTACACTGCTGACGACGGAAGTAGCAATCGGGAGAAAAACAAAGCAGAGCCCGCTGACAGCTTATGGGCTGATTCATAAAAAGGCAAAGCCGCTGGGGATTTTTGCCTGCCTTGTACCGGTCATTATTCTGCCGTATTACTGCGTTATTGGCGGATGGGTTGTGAAATATTTTATCGCCTTTTTAACGGGCGAAGGCAGGATGGCTGCGGAGGACGGATATTTTACGGGATTTATTACAAGTGATATCCAGCCGATGGTGCTGCTGTTTGTATTTTTATTTGCGGTTGCATTTATCGTATTCCGCGGGGTTAATAAAGGAATTGAAGCTTCTTCAAAAATTATTATGCCGCTGCTGCTTCTGCTTGTAATCGGAATTTCATTTTTCTCGCTGACGATTCAGCACACGGATGACGGGGGAGCAGTCCGGACCGGAATGGAAGGCTTTCAGATTTATGTCATTCCGAATCTGGAAGGCCTGACTGTACAGCGGTTTTTTACCGTGCTTTTGGATGCGATGAGCCAGCTGTTTTTCAGTCTGAGTGTCGCGATGGGGATTATGATTTCTTATGGCTCGTATGTATCCGATGATGCGAACCTGGTAAAATCCATTAATCAGATTGAAATCTTTGATACGCTTGTTGCATTTTTAGCGGGCGTTATGATTATTCCGGCTGTGTATACATTTATGGGAAGAGAAGGCATGGAAGCTTCCGGGCCGAGCCTGATGTTTGTGTCGCTGCCAAAGGTATTTGCGGCAATGGGCGGCGTAGGAAATGTAATCGGATGCATGTTTTTTGCGATGGTTCTGTTTGCGGCGCTGACAAGTGCGGTATCGGTTATGGAAGCGGTTGTTTCGAGCTTTATGGATGAGTTTCATATTACACGTATTAAGGCGGCAGTTATTGAAACCGTGATTGCACTTGCGGGAGGAATCCTTGTATGCTTAGGCTACAACAAGCTGTATTTTGATATTGTGCTTCCAAACGGCGCGCATGCGCAGATTCTGGACATTATGGATTATATCAGTAATAACGCGCTGATGCCGGTTGTTGCGATTGGTACGTGTGTTCTGATTGGATGGGTTGTAAAGCCGAAGGTTATTATTGACGAGGTGGAGAAATCAGGCTGCAGCTTTAGCAGGCGGAAATTATATGTTGTTATGATTCAGTATGTGGCACCTGTGCTTCTGGTGGTGCTTTTGTTAAAATCAATTGGTCTTTTAAATATAATCTAGGATATAGAAATTTGATAACGCAGCTGCTGCGAATGAATCCTGTCTTAAATCCGGTCACTGCAGCAGGGAAGAAAGCAGGAAGAACGAATGAATCAAAAATTTTATAATGCGGTTGCCATGAATCCGGTCATTGCTGCAGTAAAAAATGAATCAGGACTTAACAAGTGCATTCAGATTCCGGAAATCAGCGTTGTATTTGTGCTGTATGGAAGTGTTGCAATGATTGGAAGGCTTGTGGAACAGCTAAAGCAGGCGGATAAAACCGTGATTGTGCATATGGATTTAGTGGCCGGACTGAGTGCAAAAGCAGAGGCGGTAGATTTTATTGCGCAGTATACGCAGGCGGACGGGATTATTTCTACCCGGATTGACCAGATACGCCGTGCCAGGGAGCTGTCGCTGTATACAGTGTATCGGATTTTTGCAATTGATTCGAAGGTTTTAGATAATGTAGCGGGAAACCGTGCGATATGTGAATATGCTGATTTTGTAGAAATTCTGCCGGGACTGATGCCGAAAGTGATTCGCATGATGTGCAGGCATCTTGCGGTTCCGGTTATTACCGGGGGACTGATTTCTGAGAAGGAGGATGTGATTGCGGCCCTGGATGCCGGGGCTGCAGCGATTTCCGCTACGAATCAGGACGTGTGGGAAATGTAGGAGACAGAACGGCTGGATTCAAATGTCAAATCAGACTTGTATTTTTTGATTTGACCTGGAAGTTATAAGTGTAGAAGCTGTATGAAACAGTAACCTGGGGCAGATTTCAGGTGAAAGATACTCTTGTATGGTTCTTTGACTGTACAGGAGTATTTTTTGAATGTAAAAAGATGATTCAGATTTAGCATAAATTTAGTAAAAAATACTAAATTTATGCTTGAAATTGAGAAACTCAGGATGTATGATAACTGCATTATTTACGAACCTTCAACAGTTGAAAAAGAAGAAAGTGAGGAGCTGGATTTATGGGGAAACTGACGGTAAATGAAAACAGGAATGGATTTTTGAAGGACGGGAAACCGTTTTTTTATCTGGCGGATACGGTCTGGAGCGCGTTTACGAACATTACAATGGATGAATGGAAGTATTATCTGAAAAAAAGAAGGGAACAGGGATTCAATGTCCTGCAGATTAATACAATGCCGCAGTGGGACAGATGTATGTCTGATACAGGGCTTTATCCGTTCGCGACAGAGGACGGACAGAAATTTGATTTTACGAAGCCGGACGCGGCTTTTTATGAAAATGCGCGCAGAATGTGCGAAGAAGCAGTCAGAGAAGGATTTACTCCGGCGCTTGTGGTGTTATGGCTGAATTTTGTGCCGGATACATGGGGGAGCAAAATTACAGACATCAATGTTATGCCGAAAGAGCTTGTGCAGCCTTATACAGAAAGAATCGTGGAAACGTTTGATGAATTTGACCCGGTTTATTTTGTCAGCGGGGATACCGATTTTGAAACAGAAGAGGCCGTGTCGTATTACCGCACAGCGTTAGACGTGCTGCGCAAAAAAAGTCCGGATTCTTTAAAAACCTGCCATATCAGGCGCGGCTATGATGTGATTCCGGACGAACTTGCGGACGGGCTGGATTTTTATGTATTTCAGTCCGGGCATAACCGGGATGCTCAGGATATGGCTTACATTCTTCCGCAGAAGCTGCAGGAAAAATATGCAAAAAAACCGCTGGTGAATGCGGAACCGTGTTATGAACAGATGGGCTACAGCCGCAATTTATATGGACGTTTTACAGCTGAGGATATCAGAAAAGCGGCATGGCACAGTATTTTGTCCGGGGCCAGTGCGGGCGTTACCTATGGGGCGCATGGAATCTGGAACTGGATGAAAACAGGAAAACCGGCCAATCCGATGCTCGGGGAAGGGTTTGATACCGCATTTACCTGTCAGCAGGCGTTAGAGTTTCCGGGAGCCTGGGACTATGGCTTTATCCGTGATTACATGGAACAAAAATGTATCACGCAGCTTATTCCGGCACAGCAGCTTGTTTTAAATAAATCGCCGGAAATCCGGGCAGCGCATACACCGGATAAGAAATTATATCTGATTTATATTCCGAGAGTGACAAAAATAGTTCTGGATACAAAGTTTGAGGATGCGGCAGTGCGCGTTTATGATTTAGACGGGCGAAGGACTGCCAGATGCGGGCTGTCTGTACAGAACGGGCATACAGTGGTGGACATGCATCCGTTCCAAAAGGATGCGCTGATGGAAATTACAGTTACGATTTAATTTTTGAATATGGCAGCCCGGATAGTTCCGATTATCTTCGTTCTATTCCAGGCTGCCTTTCATAAGTACCGTCTGCCGTTTCAGGCTGTTTCGCAGAGGTCAGCATTTCAGCACTGCCGGGAGATTCCTTAAAAATTATACCATGGGATATGACGGTATTCTTCGGGCACGCCGCTGTCAAAGCTGCCAAGCAGTCTGATTTTTTTTGATTTAAATTCAGGATACCGTTCTGTATTCAGGTATTCGATAAAATCATCGGCATTGAAGAACGCCACATACTGTTCGCCGCAGAGTCTTAAAAATCTGCCGCTTTTGCTTCCATGCCAGACATAATCTGATGCAAACTCATTGCAGATGGCGGCAAGATTATCCGCGGCATCTGCAGGAACGGAATAGAGCCACAAATCCCCGTCGGCGCTCAGAATGACCTCTTTCATCAGCTGGTCACTGTCAGTCTGTTCACAGAACACGATTGTATGGCAGTATATCTCAATCATACATTCACTCATGGTATCATCTTTGAAAAGAAAGCCTGTGAAGGCTGCACGGTTTTCACCATAGTATGTGTCCATAACCGAGAAGCCTGCATTTTGAAAACCGCTGATGAAATCTTTAAGGGGCATTTTTCTGCCAGTGAACGGGCCGGTGCTGCCGGAGAATCCTTCATAGATACGGGCATAGCACCATTTCCATTCCACGTCGTGAAATTCCACGTATCCGTCTGTCTGGTCCCAGCAGGGCGCAGTTCTTATCAGGCCCGACTGGGTTTTTATTGTGATAGTATCGCCGTTTACTTCAAAGGCAGTTACATTCATATCGTGTAAACTGTATGGCGCATGATTGCTGACAAATACCGTTTTTTTCATGAGCATCTCCTGTAATTTGTTGTTTTTTGTATGTCACGGAATGCCGGAAATATCACATCCGGCATTCTGAGCGGTTTTTCATCAGGACACAGCGCTGATATTTTTAGAAGCTACGATATTCACCCCGGTTCCCGCTGCATTTTCCAGAATCACATCTCCGATATGCACAGGAGCATGTACCTGTATGCTGTTGATGCAGCGCATAATTTCCATAATTTTTTCTTTCGGGATATCCTGTGCCGTCTTAACGGATACCATTGGAACATCGCCGCCCGTAACGCGTACGGTGCTTGTTACAATGCGGGTCGGATGGGTAACTTCTTTGCGGGCATAAGTATCCCCGCGTTTGCAGGTATTTCCGGTTACGTTTTTCACCTCTCCGTTTTCCAGCTCGGCTGTAAGCGCACATCCAAGAGGGCAGCCGATACAGGTCAGGTTTCTTGTCTCCATTGTTTATGCCTCCTCGATTGTTATCGTTATTTTATTTAAGCCTTCAGATTCTTCCAGCATTTTTTTGGAAAGACGGATTTCTTCCATTTCGCCCGGCGCCATAACCGGCTTTTTTCTGTGCTGGATGCGTGTATCATTTAAATAGACGGATAAATAACAGTTTTTATATACGGCTCCGACGCGGAAACGGACGGTGAGCTCGTCTGCCATGCGGCTTATGCGGATTGTTTTAGGCACCGTATAACGCACGCCGCCGGAAACAGTGACAGGAATTTCTTTTTCAGCGGTCTGCGTGCCGCGGTTTTGCACATAGGCGGCTGCGTTTCGCCCGGCAGCGGCGGCTTCCTCGGAGACAAAATCTACCAGGTCATGTACATGCAGGACATTGCCGCAGGCAAATACGCCTTCGATATTTGTTTCCAGGCTTTCATTTACAGACGGGCCGTTTGTGGCCGGCTCGATTGCCACACCCATTTCACGCGAAAGCTCATTTTCCGGAATCAGCCCGCAGGAAAGCAGCAGTGTGTCGCAGGAATATTCTTCTTCGGTACCGGCGACCGGCCTGCCGTGGCTGTCCACGCGGGCAAGCGTGATGCCTTCCAGACGTTTTTTCCCTTTGATATCGACTACGGTATGGCTTAATTTTAAAGGAATGCCAAAGTCATCCAGGCACTGTACGATATTTCGTTTCAGCCCGCCGGAAAACGGCATTAATTCGGCAACGGCTTTTACTTTTGCGCCTTCTAAGGTCATGCGCCTGGCCATAATCAGCCCGATGTCGCCGGAGCCTAAGATGACCGCTTCACGGCCCGGCATGAAGCCTTCGATATTGACAAGGCGCTGTGCGGTTCCGGCAGAATAGATGCCGGCCGGGCGGTAACCCGGGATATTTAAAGCGCCGCGTGCCCGTTCACGGCATCCCATCGCCAGAATGACTGCTTTTGCGGATATTTTGAATAATCCGTCTGTGCGGTTCATGGCAGTGATGACTTTCTCGCGGGTAATATCCATAACCATTGTGTTCAGCCTGTATGAAATAGTTAGCTGTTCGATTTGTTCGATAAAGCGGCTGGCATATTCCGGCCCGGTCAGCTCTTCCTTAAATGTGTGCAGGCCGAATCCGTTATGGATGCACTGGTTTAAAATACCGCCGAGCTGGCAGTCCCTTTCTAAAATAAGAATGCTGTCAGCACCGCTTCTTCTGGCAGCCGCGGCTGCAGCGAGTCCGGCCGGGCCGCCGCCGATAATGACAATATCATAATACTGCATAGCTGAAATCCTCCGTTTCTTTGCTGTATCCGGTTAACAGTCTGGAATCCTTTCCGTTCTTGGTAATGGAAAGCTGGGAAATACCAAGCTCCCTGGCAAGGATTTCCATCGTTTTCGGGGTGCAGAATCCTGCCTGGCATCTGCCCATTCCGGCCCGGGTTCTGCGCTTGATGCCGTCTAAGGACTTTGCGCCGAGCGGGCGGTGAATGGCATCGATAATCTCACCTTCCGTAATCATCTCACAGCGGCAGATAATATTGCCGTATGCCGGGTTTTTGCGAATCAGTCCGGCATACTCTTCTTCGGACAGATTTTTTGGATTTAAAATCCCGGTTCTTGTGCCGTTAAAGTCTTTATTTTCGGACGGATGCAGCAGCGCGGTTACAATTTCTGCGACACGTACGCCTATGGCAGGAGCGCTTGTAAGGCCTGGAGATTCGATTCCGGCAGCATCGACAAAATACGGGGCATCCTGCAGCTCTTCGATGATAAATTCATGCCCGTCCTCATGGGCCCGGTTTCCGCTAAAGGAAGTAATCACCTGGCGCAGCGGGATGGACGGCACGGAACGCTTTGCGGATTCGCTTAATCGTTCCAGCCCGGCTGAGGTGGTAAGCGTGGCTTCTTTATCGGAATGGTCTTCAGCCGTTGGGCCTGCTAAAAGGTTGCCATGAACCGTAGGGGTGATGAGGACTCCTTTGCCGTATTCGTTTGGCAGCTGGAAAATCGTCCTGGATACCAGTCCGCCCGCAGATTTATCTAACAGGCAGTATTCCCCGCGTCTTGGCGTAATATGGATTTTACGGCTGCTTACCATATTGTGAAATTTATCGGCATATACGCCCGCAGCATTCACAACGCACTTTGCCTGAAGCGGGCCGTTATTTGTATCAATCTGATAGCCGTAACTGGTGCGCGAGATATTTGTCACCTCGGTATCAAATTTAAATTCGACTCCGTTTTGCGCGGCATTTTCAGCCATTGCGATATTCATGCCGAACGGACATACAATACCGCCGGTCGGGGCGTAAATGGCGGCGACAGCTTCGTCAGATACATTGGGTTCCATTTCCTTTAGCTCTTTTTTGGAAATGATGCGGATATCAGGCACTTGATTTTCGATGCCCTGCTGATATAACGCATGGAGCTTTGGCATGTCCTCTTCGGAAAAACAAAGAACCAGAGAACCGTTTTGCCGGAATTCGAAATCCAGCTCTTTCGAAAGGGATTCCATCATCCGGTTTCCTTTTAAGTTCATCTCAGCCATCAGCGAGCCCGGCGTGCAGTCAATGCCGGAATGGATAATGGCGCTGTTTGCTTTTGATGTGCCGCAGCAGACATCTTCTTCCTTTTCTGCAACGCAGATGTTTAACTGATAACGGGATAGTTCCCTTGCACTGGCGCATCCGGTGACCCCGGCGCCAATGATAACTACATCATACATTTTGGTCAGCCTCCTGTCATTTTAAGATGAAAAAGGCCACGCAAATAAAGGTATCATTTCTGATACATTATCTGCATGGCTCTCATCTCTTGCATGGTTATGCGGTTTTTGATTTATGAATTTTATTTTACCATATATGAGGGGAATTGCCAAGCCCCTGATTTTTCATTTTGGCTCTGCGCCGCTGTGCATAACGCATAATCATCTTTACACTTTCGGTTACATACGCTATAATGGCTGTATTAGTAAAAAATGCTATTGATGAGTTTATGAGCAGTCTTGGTGTAAACACAGCACAGATTGACAGAATCAATGAATAACAGTCTGCTAAATCTTCCGGTAAAACTTGCCCTGACTGCTAATAAGGAGGAAAAATAAATGGAGGCAATGGGAATGACAGATTTGCAGTTTAAAAGCTGGCTGAAACAAATTATCAGAGGACTTGAAGGTGCAAAAAAAGAAAGCACAAAAGAGGAAACAGACAAAAAACTTGAAGAATTACTCAAAGACCTAAAAGAGGATTTACAAGGCTGAATTTGACAAAAGATACGAAAGAAATTATAATAAAATGCAGTTTATGTCTGGCCATAGTCAGCAGGCGTCAGCCTTTTTCAGAATAAAAAATCAGGAGAAAAAAGAATGGGTTTATTTGATGGACTGAGCCGATTTGGGATGAAAGGCGATATAAATGAAGAGGTTGGAAATACCCTGTTCATGACAGCCAGGGAAAAAGAGCAGCTAAAGATGAAAGGCGCAAAGACGGATGAACTGATTGATGACGGGCTGACGGAAGAAGAGCGCCGGATACAAATCGAAAAAAGCCATCTTATCAAAAGAAATATCAGCTGCAAATGCTGCGATAAAGTATTTCCGACTCTTACGCCCAGAGGAAGCCGTATAAGAAGAATGGAACCGGATAAAGATTTAAGGCCGCGGTGCAAAGACTTTGATACGCTGAAATATAACGTATATCACTGTCCGTATTGCGGCTATACATCTATTGCCAGAATTTTCCCGAGTCTGAGCACCCGTGCCCGTAAGGCAGTCGAGCAGAAAATCTGTTCGCAGTTTAAACCGGAAAAGCCTATGGATGATAAGGAGTTTTTTACTTATGACGAAGCCATTGACTGGCATAAGCTGGCCCTGTTTACAGAAGTGATAAAAGACGGCAAAGCAAGCGACAAAGCGTATATCTGCCTGCTGCTCGGGTGGCTGTACCGGGGAAAAAAGGAAGAATTAGAGCTGCAGGAGAAGGCAGATGCAAAAGAAATTCAAAAGTGCAGAGATTCGGAAATGGAATGCTTAGAACAGGCATTTGAGGGATTTAATAAAGCATTTTCGGTGGAAATGGCACCGTATGCGGGGATGGACGAGCTTACAGCGGAATATCTGCTGGCCTCGTTAGCGGTGGAGCTTGGGAAATACGACGCGGCGGCAAGGTCTGTCAGCCATATCATTATTTCGAGGACAGCATCAAACCGTATCAAGGATAAAGCCCGCATGCTGAAAGAAGAAATCCTGGAAAAGGTTCATACATAAGGGAGCGTAAAACTATGCAGAGGAAAAAAGACTGTCAGCAGCAGCCGGCAGTCTTTTTCTATTGGATTTACCGGTCAGATATATTCTCCGGTATAATTCTGCTGAGCGGTTTATGGGCTTTTTATTCTTTTATAAACTGACTGTCTGATTCCGGTATCCCGCTTTCATCAGAAAGAAAGCGCTCCACTTTCATATGCAGGTCATATTTGAGCCTTAACTGCGTGATTTTTTCCATCATAGGGGAAGCGTGGTGGACATCCAGCGCGTGCTGGTCCTGCCAGCTGTCAATCAGCAGTACCGTTTCCGGGTCTGCCAAAGGGAAGAAATAATCATAACGCAGATTGCCTTTTTCACTGCGGATTGCAGGCGCCGTACCGCTGCTTTCCATTTCTTCCGCAAATTTTCTGGCAGCTCCGTTTGTGCCTGTATAATAGATATTGATTACAACGCTCATATTGTATTCTCCATTCTGTCATATTATTTTGATTTAAAAATATTTTCATATTTGCATCAGCTTTTGCATGGAAACAGATTTTCCATTCTGGATATGTATGTCTTTGAAAAAGGTATATTTCGATTCAGGCTTCTTTTGCCCAGTTAAAAGCATAAGTTACGGCTTTTTTCCACTGCCTGATTTTTTTCTCCCGTAAATCAGCAGAGATTTCCGGCTTAAAAATACGTTCTGCTGCCCAGTTTTTAATCACGTCTTCCTTATCAGACCAGTAGCCGACAGCCAGTCCGGCGAGATAGGCGGCTCCCATGGCGGTTGTCTCGACACATACCGGACGCTGCAGCGGTGCGCCGCTGATATCTGCCTGCATCTGCATCAGCAGATTGTTTGCGCTTGCGCCGCCGTCTGCCTTTAAAGAAGTCAGGCGGATGCCGGAATCGGTTTTCATTGCTTCTAAAACATCATTTGTCTGGTAAGCGAGTGATTCCAGCGTTGCGCGGATAATATGGTATTTATTAACGCCCCGGGTAATGCCTACAATGGAGCCTCTGGCGTACTGGTCCCAGTATGGGGCGCCGAGTCCGGTAAATGCGGGCACGACATAGCAGCCGTTTGTATCGTTTACTTTTCTTGCCATATATTCCGAATCCTGCGAGGAATCGATAAAGCGCATTTCATCACGCAGCCATTGAATCGCAGCGCCGGCTACGAAGATAGAACCTTCCAGCGCATAAGTTACTTTGCCGTCTAATCCCCAGGCAATGGTCGTTACCAGGCCGTTTTTGGAAAATACAGGCTTGTCTCCGGTATTCATTAATAAAAAACATCCGGTTCCGTAAGTATTTTTGGCATCTCCCGGCTGAAAACAGGTCTGGCCGAATAAGGCTGCCTGCTGGTCGCCCGCCGCTCCGGCGATTGGAATCGGGCTCCCGAAAAATACCGGATTTGCATGGCCGTAAATACAGCTGGACGGTTTTGCTTCGGGCAGCATGCATTTTGGAATATCCAATTCAGCCAGAATTTCATCGTCCCATTCGAGTGTGTTAATGTTAAATAACATGGTCCGGGAAGCGTTGGAATAATCGGTTACATGCACCTGGCCCTGCGTCAGCTTCCAAATCAGCCATGTTTCGACAGTTCCAAATAAAAGCTGTCCGTTTTCAGCCTTCTGGCGGGCGCCTTCTACATTGTCTAAAATCCATTTCAGCTTGGTTGCAGAAAAGTAAGCGTCGATGATAAGCCCGGTTTTCTGGCGGAATGTTTCTGTCAGTCCTTTTTCCTTCAGGGAATCTGCGTATTCAGAAGTCCGGCGGCACTGCCATACAATGGCATTGCAGACTGGCATGCCGGTTTCCCTGTCCCATACGATGGCGGTTTCGCGCTGGTTGGTAATGCCGATGGCGCTGATATCCGCAGCCGTTACGCCAAGATTTGCCATAGCCGTTTTTGCTACTTCTAACTGTGTGGACCAGATTTCTTCCGCGTCATGCTCTACCCAGCCTGGCTGCGGAAAATACTGGGTGAATTCTTTCTGGGCGACGCTGCACATCCCGCCTCTTTCGTTAAATAAGATACAGCGGTTGCTGGTGGTTCCGGCATCAAGTGCCATGATATATTTCGCCATTTTTATTCCTCCGTTTCTGTGTTTAAAAAATCATTTTCTGCTGACACAATCCAGCAGCCTTTTTTCGTGGAACCTTCACGGTGTAAAATGCCGTTTTGCTGAAGACGGGCCATTATTTTTCTAATCCATGCTTTGGAATAACCAAGCTTATCCGCAGCCTGCTGCTGAGTCATGTATGGATTTTCAAGCAGAAGAACTGCTAGTTTTTGCTCTATATTTTTTTCTGTATGGCTGATGCTGGCAGGGCTGCTTATTTTAACTTTGTGATTGATATGATTTGCGTTACTGCTATTAGTTTGAGAGCATCTGCCGGCGTTTTGTGTGTTACATCCGGCAGTTTGTATGCTGCAGCCAGCGTTTTGTGTGTTACATCTGGCAGTTTGTATGCTATAGTCGGCAGTTTGTGTGCTACAGTCAGCGTTTTGTGTGCTGCAGTCAGCGGGGGTTATGCTGCTTCTGATAGTTTGAGAGCATCCGCTGGCGACAGGCGGGCATCTGCAAGTGATTTCCGTGCTGCGGTTAGAATCTGCTGTATCATTTCTTCGATAAAAGATAACCCTGAAACTATTTCCAAATTCTTCAATGACAGGTTTTTTCAAACCATATTCGCGGCAGCTTTTTTGAATTCTTCCAAGACCGGTACCCCATGCTTCGATAATGCCCATGTAATGAAATGCTTCCGATATTGCAGCGTTGCGGCATTTGGATTTTCCTTCCAGTGCAGCTTTCAGATCCAGTCCGCCATATAGCATTCCGGGTGAAAGAATTTCCAGCCGGTCGTCAAATAAGGATATCTGAATACAGGAATCATCCAGATAGCTGCGATGTGTGACGGCATTCGTAATTGCCTCGCGGACAGCTCTGACAGGCAGTTCATAGACATCTCTCCTGATAATTCCATTTATCTCGGCGCTCAGGTTGATATGGCGCAGAACAAACTGATAAGCATCGTCAATCTGCTGGTATATCGGGCCCTTGAATTCTTTGCGGTCAATAAACTCATCTCTCTGCGTTCCTTTAAACAGGGCACACTGGATTTTTGCATATTTTGACTGATTGTCGGTCATAAGATGAAATGCATGTGTAGGAGCATAGTTTCTGCCAGACATGCATAAAAGTCCGATGTCTTCCAGCTTTGCGATTGTCATATCTAAAACTTCTGCTTTTTCGTCGTCTGTTTTACAGGCTGACAAAGCCGTTTTTTTCATGATTGTACATAAATCCTGAGCTTTTAGAGGATCATATTCCATACCGATTTCCGGCATGCTGTCATAGTAAATGTGCTGGCCTTCCAGTTCCAACTCCTGCAGCATTCTAAAATCGGCAGGTCTGCTGGTGCCGTTAATCCTGACATAAGAAGAATTTTCTTTTCCGCGTGTCTTTAAATAATATGGACGGAAGCGGCCTGGAGCCACATCAATAACAAGAACAGTCCGGCCTTCCAGAGTCTGAATCGTGATATCAGGATAAATCTGCGGCGTACAGGCATCGGAAATCATGTTGGAAATATTATCAGACAGTTTAAAAGGATTGATATTTCCAATGCCATAGACAATATTTGTAGTATCTTCTATGCCGAGTATGACTCTGCCTCCGGTACAGTTAGAGAAAGCTATGATATCTTTTAAAAATTTCTCATGGTTTTTTGGCAGTTCTCTTTTGAATTCAATATTTTTATCTTCACCAAAGAATATTTTCTCAGCCATTATAATTCTTCCCTTTCCGAACAGAACCTCACAGTCTTTCTGGAGCTTATCATATCTTCAAAATTTTCAGCACCAATGGGTAATGCTTTTTTCATGATGACTGCCTCCGGGTGATATGTTTTTAATATTATAACCTATTTTACTGGGTTTCACAATTGGTTTTCTGTCAGACTGTTTTTTTGCGCTGAAAAATCGGGATTAACAGACGCTGTTTTATGTCAGGATATACTGAAAAAACATTTCCATATGCCGCACTGTATCCGATATTTCTGGCACTTTAAAATTATTTTCTTAATGTATCTCAACCTTTCTTATATTTTTCCTATTTTAATACAGCCGATACCAGGTATAATAAAAAGGGAGGTACTATCATGCGCAGAATCTATTTTGACAGAAAAAGTATGAAAACACGCCTGGTCACAGCATTTATCATAACATCTCTGATACCGATTATATTTGTAAACATTCTGGCTTACTATAATACATCCAATCTGGTAAAGCAAAACGTAGAGAGCATGACGCATGCGAATCTGGAACAGACAAAAGTGAGTCTGGATGTATGGCTGGATTCGTATGAAGATATTCTGTTTCAGGTATATACGAATGATGATATCGTAGAGCTGACGGATAAGATTAACGCCAGAGAAGACGTGGCAAACGACCGCCAGAAGCTGCGGAAAACACTGCAGGGGCTGTTTTATACAAAAGATTATATCAAATCCATTACGGTCATCACGCAGAGCGGAGTGATTGTATCTTATAACCAGCTGACGTCTTCCACGACGCATACTTCATGGATGGACAGCTTATCCATGCCGAAGGAGGAGCTGTACCGCGTAATCAGCAGCGATAATAAGACGCATCTGATTCCGACCGGGGACAAAGTCGTTTTTGGAAGCAGTTCCTGTTATCTGTTTCATATCGGGCACCGGATTATTGATTACAAAAATGTAAAAAAGCAGTGCGGGATTGTACTGGTCAGCATTGATGAAAAACTGCTGGAAGAAATCTGCTCGTCCACGACGGAAGGCGGACTGAATTTTCTGATAGACGGAAGAGGGCATCTGATTTCGTGCCGGAATTCAGAACAGAAAGGACGCCGCGTGTTTTCTGAATATGCCAGTGAAATCGAAAAAAAATCGGTTTATGAAAGCCTTGCCCGCAAGACAGGGATTGTGGGCAGCGGAGCATTATCGGTATATTCCGCTTATGATGAAAAGACGGGCTGGTGCATTATCCGTGCGGTAAATCAGGAGGCGCTGATTCAGGGAATGCATCAGCAGCAGAGCATGCAGATTGTCATTGTTGTGGTTTCGCTGACTGCCGTGCTGGCGATTATGGTCAGGCAGGTAGCGAAAATGAGCGGCTCGATTAAGAAGGTCGTTAAGGTTATGGGAACAGCCGGAAAGGGGGACTTGTCGGTACGGGCAGAGGTGGACCGGGACTGTCCTACCGAAGTGGAGATTATTGGCAGGGAATTTAACCTGATGATGGATAAACTGAAAATATCGGTAGAAAAGCAGAAAAATGCAGAAATCGCTGCGTTAGAAGCGCAGATTAATCCGCATTTTATTTATAATACACTGGATATGATTAACTGGATGGTCATTGATAAGGATGAATATGAAATCAGCAATATGATTACAACGCTTGCGCGTATTCTGCGTTACGGCATTTCCAACAGCAATGGAATTGTTACGATTAAAGAAGAAACGGACTGGCTGAAGCAGTATATTTTTCTGAAGCAGACAAGGCTGAAGATGGCTTTTGAATGCCATATCAATGCGGAGCCGGAAATTATGGCCCTGCCGATTCACAAGCTGCTGCTGCAGCCGTTTATCGAAAATGCTATTCTGCACGGGTTCGAAGGGGCGGATGGAAACTGCGTTTTGCAGATGGATTTGGAACGGGATGAAGATTTTATAAAAATAGGAATCCGGGATAACGGACGCGGGATATCGAAAAGTCTCGTTCAGGAGATGAATCAGGGGATTTTCCGCAGCCAGGATGACAGGAATCATATCGGGATGGAAAATGCGATTACCAGAATTTTTATGTATTACGGGGAACGCGCCGGTGTTGTCATAGAGAGCGAGCCGCAGCAGGGGACATTTGTGCAGATACGGATTCCGATTATAGAAGAAAGCGGGGATTAAGCATATTAAAATGCGGTAAGGTTTTGTTACAGGAGGCAGTACAGATATATGAAAGCAGTGGTAGTAGAAGATGAAATTTTAATCAGGGAGGGCCTGTGCAGGCTGATGGAAAAAATGTTTCCGGAAATTGAGATTGCGGCAGTTGCAGGCAATGGAAAGGAAGGGCTGGAATCGATTATTCTGCATCAGCCGGACCTTGTGATTATGGATATTAAGATGCCTGTTATGGACGGCCTTTTGATGCTTACGAATGTACAGGAACACGGGCTGTATCCAAAAGTGATTGTATTAACGGCGTATTCGGAGTTTTCTTACGCACAGCAGGCGGTCAGGCTCGGAGTCAGTGATTTTATCGTAAAACCGGTAGTGGTACAGGAGTTTGTGCAGACGATTCGCAAGATTCAGAGTATCTGTGAGCAGGAAAAGAAAAGGACTCCGGAGACAATGGGAAACCTGGAATATATTCTGTCCGGTTTTTTGTACGGAGTATCTGTGCCAGATGCGCAGATGGAAGAATTTCTGGAAAAAAAATACGGAATCTCGCCGGATACCCCGCTGATGGAACTGCTTGTTTATATGGGCGGGCATTTTGAAAAAGGGCGTGAGAGAAAACGGTATGAATTAAGCAGGCTTTTGGAGCAGAAAGAGGTATCGTACTGTATGGCAGATATGGAGTATGACAGGGTTATCGTGGTCCTGATTTACGGATATCATTCCAGGCAGGAAATCGAGCGGTGGTTTCAAAACCGGATACTTCTGCAGAAAAGAGAAGAATCAGAGCAGGAAATCAGCTACGGCATGCTGGAAGTAACCGGCGCGGAGGCAGTCAGGGAGGGGTATCAGAAGCTGCTGCCATATATGGACTGGAATATTGTCCTGGGGGATGATGTGCTGATTTCTTATCCTAAGATTCTGGACATACAGACAGAAATCTGCATTTATCCGGCAGAGCTGGAAAATCAGATGAAAATAGCGGTCTGTGCAAGGGAGCAGGACAAAATCAGGGAAACCGTGCAGCGCTTTCACTGCTATTTCAGGAATGGCAGGGTTTATTCGCCGAAGGAAGTAAAAGAATCCTATGTACGCTTCCAGTGGGCAATGCTGAATACGGCCAAAGAAGTCGGCTGCATTGATTATCAGAATATTGACCAGAAAAAACTTCTAAGCCGCATTACAGGCGCAAAGACGGCACGAGAGCTGCTCAAAGCGTGTGAAATACTGCCGGGCTGCATCAGTGTTCCGGCAAAAGGCGCCGAGGCGGTAAGCCTTGCGGTAAAAAAGGCACAGAGCATGATTCATGAATTTTACGCGGACGGGATTACGCTCAGCGAGATTGCAGACAGGCTGAATCTGACCCAGGAATATCTTGGAACGCAGTTTCATAAAGAGCTGGGGCAGACCTTCAGCGCTTATATCCGCAATTACCGGCTGGCAAAAGCAAAAGAGCTGCTGATTGGAACAAGGCTGAAACAGTATGAGATTGCGCATAAGACCGGTTATTCGGACGCGAAGTATTTTGCAAGGGTATTTAAAGAAAGTGTCGGGCTGTCTCCGGCGGAATACCGGAAATCTCACCGCTAGACTAAGATTCAGTTTAGATTTTTTATCCTTTTTCATATTTTTGCCGTTTTGCATGGATGGAAAAAACAGTATGATAAATTCATACAAAAAAGGTCGGAATAGTAACACGGCCTGTAAGGAGGGAATTACTATGAGGAAGAAAAAAGCAACTGTATTTATGGCTGTTATGGCACTGGCAGCGGGACTGACAGCCGGCTGCGGCTCTGGCGCAGATGCTGGCAAGGATGCGCAGAAGACACCGGATGCGGAAGCAAAAACAGACGGGGAAGATGCCGGGCAGGGAGAACAGGCGTCGGATGCGCAGGAGGTGACTGTCTGGTATTACTGGGAAAACGAAGGACACCAGCTGGTGTTAAACGAGGTGATTCAGGATTACAATGCATCGCAGGACAATTATGAGGTGACGGCAAAATATGTGCCGTTTGCGGACTTTAAAAAACAGCTGTCTATCGGGGCTTCCGCAGACGAGCTTCCGGATATCGCGATACTGGATTCGCCTGATCATGCATCTTATGTAGAAATGGGGATTTTTGAAGACCTCACTGGCAAATTTAATGTAGACAATTATTATGAGGGAACGGTAAATTCATGTACCGTAGACGGAAAATTATACGGTGTGCCGCTGGGAGCAAACTGTCTGGCGCTGTACTATAATGAAGACATGCTAAACGAAGCAGGATGCAAGGCTCCGCAGACATGGGATGAGCTCAAAGAAACGGCAAAGGCGCTGACAAAGGACAGTGTTACAGGATTTGCGATGTGCAGCGTGCAGAATGAAGAGGGGACATTTAATTTCGTACCGTGGCTGTGGTCGGCAGGAGCAGGCTCTTATGAGATTGACAGTGAAGGCGGCATCCGTGCGCTGACGTTTATTCAGAGCCTTGTTGATGAAGGAGTTATGAGCAAGGAATGCATTAACTGGACACAGGGGGATGTAATGAACCAGTTTATTTCCGGCAACATAGCGATGATGGTAAACGGCCCGTGGCAGATTCCTACCATGCAGGAAGAAGCTCCGGATTTAAACTGGAAGGTCACGCTGCTGCCGAAGGATTCAGAATATAAATCCGTTCTCGGCGGTGAGAATTATGCGGTGATTAAGGGCGGAAATACACAGGGCGCTCTGGACTTTCTGACATATGCGTCTTCGGAGGAGAAATCAAAATATTTAGTGACCAATATGGGCTATATTTCCGCTGACAAGACAGTTGCAGAAAGCCAGTTTGAGAAGGATACTCCTTATCAGGTGTTTGTCGAAGAGCTGAATTATGCAATGCCGAGAGGGCCGCTGGCAGAGTGGCCGAGTGTGTCGGACGCGATTTCTCTGGCATTTAATATGGTGATTACCGGCAGTGCGTCGCCGCAGGATGCTGCCGCAGAGGCTCAGCAGACAATCGACGGCATTGTAAAATAGAACATAAAATACTGCTGCATAGAAATCTGGTAAATAGAACGAAAAGTTTTATGCAGCAGTAATTTTTATACCCTGAAAGGAGTTTTTACATGAAGAAAAGCAAAAAACGATTCAGTAATGATAATGTGGGAATCTGGTTTGTACTGCCTGCTTTTATATACATGATGATATTTGTCGGTTATCCGATTATTCAAAATATCATACTGAGTTTTCAGGATGTAGATGCGGGAAACCTGGTCAGCGGATTGAAAAATTTTGTGATGCTTGAGAATTATACGGAGCTGGCCGGGGACAGGATTTTTCGAAATGCCCTGTTTAATACGCTCAGCTATACGATTTTGTGCCTGGTGTTCCAGTTTCTTATCGGATTTGTGCTCGCGCTGTTTTTCAGCCAGAAGTTTACACTGGCAAAGCCGGTACGCGGAATTTTACTGGTGCCATGGATGATACCGATGACTGTGACAGCGCTGATGTTCAAGCTCTTATTCGCGACAGATATCGGTGTGATTAACTTTTTACTCAAAAGCATGAACCTTATCAGCGAAAATATAGAATGGCTGACGACCCCGGGAACGGCCATGTTTGCGCTGGTCTGCGCCAATGTATGGATTGGGATTCCGTTTAATATGATACTGATTTCGACCGGGCTGACGACGATTCCAAAGGAGCTGTATGAGAGCGCTTCGATTGACGGGGCAGGAAAGGTGCAGACATTTTTCAGCATTACGCTCCCGCTGTTAAAGCCTACGATTGAGTCGGTACTGATTCTTGGTTTTATTTATACATTTAAGGTATATGACCTGGTTTATGTGATGACAGGCGGCGGGCCGGTCAATTCTACACATATGCTGTCGACTTATTCCTACAAGCTTTCATTCGAAATGTTTAAATACAGCAAAGGCTCCGCAGTGGCAAATGTCCTGCTGCTGATTCTGTTAGTCGTAGGATTATTCTATATTAAGGTTACAACGGAGGGGGAAGAGGACTGATGAATGAGGAAAAAAAATTATCTCCAGGAAAAAATATACTGTTATGCGTCCTGGCGGCAGCGCTCTTATGTTTTTTGCTGTTTCCGCTTTACTGGGCACTGATTACTTCTTTAAAGAGTGAACAGGAAATCTTTTTAAATCCGCCGACGTTCTATCCGCATACGGTCAATACCAAATCTTATGCGGCGCAGGTGGAAACAGGAGATTTTAATATGTTCCGCTCCTTTGCCAACAGCTTTCAGATATCGCTGGGAGCGGCTGTGATTGCCGTGCTGCTGGCAGTGCCTGCTTCTTATGGAATTGCAAAATACCGCTTCAAAGGAAGAAAGACAATACTGCTGTCATTTCTGGTAACACAGATGCTGCCGGTATCTGTGCTGCTGACGCCGATGTTTATTATGTTTAAAAATGCGCATGTGTATAATACCTGGCTGTCGGCGGTTCTGGCGGATGCTACGATTGGGATTCCGTTTTCTGTGCTGATTTTGAAAAATTACTTCGCTTCGATACCGAAGGATTTGGAAGAGGCGGCTTATCTGGACGGATGTAACCGGTTTTCGGCGTTTATGCGGATACTGATTCCGATTGCTAAGCCGGGGGTTATGGTCTGCGCGATTTTCTCTTTTCTGTATGCGTGGGGAGATCTGGCGTATGGGATGACGTTTATTCTGGACCAGGAGAAGAGGCCGATTACGGCGGGGATTTTTAATTTTATGGGGCAGTATGGAACGAAATGGAGCTATCTGACTGCGTTTGCGGTTGTTACGGTGATTCCGGTGGCGCTGATTTTTATTTTTATGCAGAAATATATCGTGAGCGGGATGACGAGCGGGGCAGTGAAGGGGTGATGGTTAATGTGGGATGCGGGACGCCGGACGGAGAAATTTTTCCCTGGGATGTTCCGCTTCCAAAAAGCTGGAAGTTCTAAGTTTTCTGCGGGAAGGTTCTGGCTGCGGACGGACCGGCGCCTGATGCCCTGGCGTTTTTGGATGGATTTAGGGTGTGGCATCAGGCAGGCGCCTTTTGGGGACTTCGGGGGTTTGGCAGAATACAGGCTGTGTGTCCCCAAATCCTGGGTATTGAGCAGAAAACTAAGAACTTCCAGCTTTTTTCCAGAGTCACATCCCAGGGAAAAATTTCTCCGTCCGGCTGACTGTGGATGGTTTTACGTTCTGATTGTGGTTTTCAGATGTGCAGTAGAGAACATAGAATTTGCAGCTTTTTTCTATGGTGATATAGCAGGGAAGAATTATGCGGTCTGGCAGGAATAGGCTGGTTTTATGTAAAAATAATGGCAGGGCTGGAAAGGGTCTGTGCTAAAATAGAAACTGGATGGCAGGGCTGGAAAGGATTGTAATGGATACAGGCTGCTGAAAAAATTAATGTATCGGGAGGGATATCATGCTGAATATTGAAGGAGAAAGACTGGTTTTTCATTATGATGCGGAGGAAGTGTGGATAGAGCCGTGGGGGCCGGATGCGCTGCGGATTCGTGCGACAAAGGAGCGCCGGATGCCGGAGGAAGACTGGGCGCTGAGTGCAAAAGGGGATGCGGTAAGTCATGCTGCTTATACGGAATATGGGGCGGAGATTGTGAATGGGAGGATTCGTGCGGAGATTTCGAAGTACGGGAAGATTATGATTTATGATGCCGGCGGGAGGCTGCTTTTGGAGGAATATTGCAGGAACCGTCTGGATTTGACGGACCCGAAATGCAGTGCGGTGGAAGTGGAAGCCAGGGAATTTAAACCGATTCCGGGAGGGGATTATCATCTGACGATGCGGTTTGAATCGGTGGATAAGAATGAAAAAATATATGGGATGGGGCAGTACCAGCAGCCGTATCTGAATCTGAAGGGAACGGATTTGGAACTGGCGCACCGTAATTCCCAGGCAAGCGTGCCGTTTGCGGTTTCGTCTCTCGGTTATGGATTTTTATGGAATAATCCGGGCGTAGGGCGGGCCGTGTTTGGGAAAAATATTATGAGCTTTGAAGCGTATTCTACAAAAGCGCTGGATTACTGGATTGTCGCAAAGGATACGCCTGCGCAGATTGAAGAGGCGTATGCTGCGGTAACGGGGACTGTGCCGATGATGCCGGAATACGGGCTGGGATTCTGGCAGTGCAAGCTCCGTTATCAGACGCAGGAGGAGCTTTTGGGAATCGCAAGGGAATATAAGCGCAGAAATCTGCCGATTGATTTAATTGTGATTGACTTCTTTCACTGGCCGAAGCAGGGCGAATGGAAATTTGACCCGGTATACTGGCCGGACCCGGATGGCATGGTGCAGGAATTAAAGGAAATGGGGATTGAATTAATGGTATCCATATGGCCGACGGTCGACCGGACATGTGAAAATTATGAGGAAATGCTGGAAAAAGGATATTTGATTCGTACAGAAAGAGGATTCCGTGCCGGGCTGGATTTTCAGGGCACGACGGTTCATTACGATGCGACAAATCCAAAGGCCAGGGAATATGTCTGGAATAAGGCAAAGCAGAATTATTATGAAAAAGGAATCCGCGTGTTCTGGCTGGATGAGGCGGAACCGGAGTACAGCGTTTATGATTTCGATAATTACCGTTACCACAGGGGGACAAACCTTCAGATTGGAAATACCTATCCGGTTTGCTATGCTAAGACTTTTTATGAGGGCATGGAAAAAGAAGGGCAGAAGAATATTGTGAATCTTTTGCGCTGTGCGTGGGCCGGGAGCCAGAAATACGGAGCGCTTGTATGGTCCGGCGATATTGCCTCCAGCTTTGAGAGCATGCGAAACCAGCTGGCAGCAGGGCTGAATATGGGACTTGCCGGAATTGTGTGGTGGACGACGGATATCGGAGGATTCCATGGCGGCAATCCGGATGACCCAAAGTTTCGGGAACTGTTTGCACGGTGGTTCGCATGGGGAACCTTCTGCTCGGTAATGCGCCTGCACGGAGACCGTGAACCAAGACAGCCGCAGCAGGGAACATCAGGAGGAGCATCCTGCTGCTCTGGCGCCGCTAATGAGGTGTGGAGCTATGGGGAAGAGGTATACGAAATCTGCAGGAAGTATTTAAATCTAAGGGAGCAGATGCGGCCTTATACCAGAAGCGTGATGCTTGAGGCTCATCAGAAAGGGACTCCGGTGATGCGGACGATGTTTTATATGTATCCTGAGGATGCGGCATGCTGGGAAGTGGAAGATGAATATTTTTACGGGCCGGATGTGCTGGTGGCGCCGGTTTTATATGAAGGGCAGAAGTCACGCAGCGTTTATCTGCCGAAAGGGGAACGCTGGAAGGAGTATTTTACAGGAAAGGAATATGAGGGAGGACAGACGGTGGAAGCTCAGACACCGCTGGATGTGATACCCGTATTTGTAAGGCAGGGGGCACAGTGCCTCTGATGCAGTTATTTGAAGAGACTGTGCCGGAACCGGATATGATATAAAATGAATAGAAAGTAAAAAGATAGAAAATCGTCACTTGAAAACAAGTGGCGGTTTTTTGCTGGGTTGACATTTTTTGAGTATGCAGTATAATCTAATTAGTTTTACATATATTAATAAAAACGGTAATACTAATTTTGGCAAAGGAGGAGCATGTATGTCTCTCAATACGATAATAAACAGGCAGTATGCGATTGCGAATAACCAGGCAGAGCCTATTGAACTGCCGAAACAGCGAATTTATGCAATGTGTAATTTACGCGGAGGAATTGGAAAAACGACATTATCTTTTAACTTAAGCTATCTGGCAGACAGCTTATTGTCCGTAGATACTTGTCCGCAGGGAAATCTTTCTTTTTTCTATGATAATAATTATTATGCGGCACAGCAGACAAATGTAAACGATATGTTATTACCATATCTGGTTCCGGGACTTGGAAAAGCGACGAGGGTAGCCTCTTATATAGGTGCAACAAATCAGTATTTTTCAAATAAAAATAATTATTACATTCCTTCGTCCGAAGAATTGTATTTATTGCCATCACAGCTGATTACAGCGATTAATCAGACATCAGGGCTTCAGCCGCAGCAAAAGCAGCAGGCGCTGAAGAGTATTCTGTATTCTTTAAAAACTGAAATTGAAAGAGAACTTTCGGAAAATGATTTAGATAAATGCATTATAGACACATCTCCGTTTTTTGCGGGAGCTACACAGCTTGCATGGTACGCTGCAGATGCGCTGGTAATACCTGTTCGTACAGACCAGCAGTCGATAAAATCACTGGAGCTGTTAATTAATACTTTAAGCAGCCCGCAAAGTGAATTTAGAAAGTATTTGCCGGAAAATGATATGAATGTTCCGAAAATACAGATGGTGGTTTTAACTCACTGCGGCTGGTCAACAGTAGCCGGTGCCAGGAACGAGCCAAACCAGCAGACAAAGGTTTATTTAAAAAAGGTTTATGACATTTTGTCAAAGCATAGAACTCTGTTATCAACAAAAGCCCCGGAGAACCATTTATTTATGCTTGACGATTTCCTTGGTTCTGGCAGAATATCATCCATTGAATCAAAACCGATGGAATTGTTACAGGAGGGAGAAACCAAAGTAATTGACAGGGTACGGGTGAGTGTGAATAAATCGGTTGATAAATGTAAAAATCAGTTAAAATTCATTGCACAGCAGCTTTGGTAAAATAAAAAATACAGAGTGGCAGTTTCCTAAAAAGGAGCTGCCGCTTCTTAAAATCAAATCATGGTGAAAATCAATGCAGAAAATATTAATTGTAGAAGACGACACAGATTTAAGCGAAGGGCTTTCCTTCTCGCTGAAGACAGAAGGTTACGATATATGCACAGCCGCATCCGTAAAAGAAGCCCTGAAGGTGTTAAGTGCCACGGAATGCAGCCTGGTTTTATTAGACTGCAATCTTCCGGATGGGAGCGGATTTGACCTGTGCACCTGTATCAGGTACAGCTATCAGCTGCCGGTTCTTATGCTGACTGCCCGCGATACGGAAATGGATGAGGTAAAGGCACTGGAGCTGGGGGCTGATGATTTTATGTCCAAACCTTTTTCTCTTGCGGTGTTAAAAGCAAGGATTAAGAAGCTGCTGAAAAAAGACAGCTCAAAAACAAGGCTTTGCTCCGGGGATGTTGTGCTGGATAAGGATTCCTGCAAGGTGTATAAAAACGGGACGGACACGGAATGCAGCCGGACAGAATATAAGCTGCTTGTTTATTTTATGGAGAATGCGGGGATTGTGCTGTCTAAGGAGCAGATACTGGAGCATGTGTGGGATATGCGGGGACGGTTTGTGGATGACAGTACGGTTGCGGTCAGCATAAGAAGGCTGCGGGCAAAGATTGAAGACGACCCGAAAAATCCCAGACGGATTCAAACGGTGCATGGAATCGGATATGTATTTAAGGAAACGGAAGAATGACGGAAATGATAACGGGACTTTTGGCTTTTGCACTGGCGGCAGCTGTACTGGCGGCGCTGTGGCAGTCTTATCATAGAAAACAGATGTACATTCAGATGAACAGAATGCTGGAACAGGTGCTGGAACGGGAGGAAATCGAACTGTCAGATATCAGGGAGGGCGCTCTGGCAGCGCTGGCTCATAAAGCGGTGCGGATTCAGGAAAAGCTGGAATACGAATTAAACCAGGCGCAGGAGGAAAAAGAACAGGTCAAGAGCCTGATTTCGAATATGTCACATCAGCTGAAGACGCCTCTTGGCAATGTTATGATGTATCGGGAACTGTTAGAAGATACGGACGATATCTGCAGGCAGAAGCAGTTCCTGAAAAAAATGAAGCAGCAGCTGGATAAAACGGACTGGATTTTACAGTCGCTGTTTAAGATGGCAAGGCTGGAGCAGGGTGCTATTCAGTTTGAGGCACAGGCGGCATCTTTGAAAGAAACGCTGTTAGGCGCGGTAAATTCGGTTTATGCAAAGGCGGAGAAAAAGAATATCCGGATAGAAGCAGTCCCGTTTGAAGATTTCAGGCTCTTTCACAATCCCAGATGGACGGCTGAGGTTTTCTGCAATATTCTGGAAAATGCTATAAAATATTCAAAGGAAAACAGCCGGATTCAGATACAGGTCATTCCTATGGAGCTGTTTACGGAAATTCAGTTTGCGGATGAAGGAATCGGTATCCGCAGAGAGGAACTGACGCTTATTTTCAAGCGGTTTTACCGGAGCAGGGAAGTGGAGAATCTGGAGGGCTCCGGGGTTGGGCTGTATTTATCCAGGCTGATTCTGGAAAAAGAGAAAGGGTATATGACGGTTACATCGGAATATGGGAGAGGGAGCAGTTTTCATGTATTCTTACAAAATTGTCAAAATTAAATGAGGTTTTGTAATGGGTTTGAAAGATTTACCTGCTATGATGAGAAGTGCCTGAAGATAGGAAGATTTGGAAAAGGGATTGCTGATGGAATGGGGGTGTTTGAAGTAAATGGTATTTGTTTGGGAGGATGATGGGGAAGAGTGATGAGGATGCGGGGGGGGGGGGAGGAGGCTTCAGGACGCCGGGCGGAGCAGTTTTTTCCTTCGGATGTTCCGCTTCCAAAAAGTAAGAAGTTCTAAGTTTTCTGCTTCAAGGTTCTGGCAGCGGACGGACCGGCGCCTGATGCCCTGGCGTTTTGGCTGCTCTTGTGTTTTGGCATTGGCAGGCGCCTTTTGGGGCTTCAAAGTTTTATAGAGTGATATGCAGAGAGCCCCAAATCCTGGGTATTGGGCAGAAAACTAAGAACTTCTTACTTTTTGGAAGCGGAACATCCGAAAGGAAACCGCTCCTCCCTCCGGCGTCCCGAAAGAAACACCGTATAACTATCATCCATCCATCTCTCTCTTTCTGCAAATTCCGCGCTAAGCGAATAACATTGCTGTCAGAACCTCCAAAACGCCAGGCATCCACGAATTATGAATATCAACAGGGCAGCAACTGTAACAGTGAAGGTATCTGAGCTGTTGCCGGAAATCATAGAAAAGGAGTGCTAAGATGAATGTATTGCAGGTAAAGAATATAAGCAAACAGTATGGAACAAAAGAAAATACGGTGCATGCACTGAAAAATATCTCTTTTACTGTCAGTCAGGGAGAATTTACGGCGATTGTGGGAACCTCCGGTTCTGGAAAAAGCACGCTGCTGAATCTGATAGGAGGCCTGGATGTGCCGTCGCAGGGAGAAATTATCATTCGAAAGCATAATATTGCCAGGCTTCGGAGGAAAGAACTGACTATATTCCGCCGCAGGAACATTGGATTTGTGTTCCAGAATTACAGTCTGATGCCGGTGCTGAATGTTTACGACAATGTGGCTCTTCCGGTTACGTTTGACCAGGGAAAGCATGCAGACCATTCTTATATCGAAGAGCTGTTAAAAGAGCTGGGACTTTGGGAGAAACGAAAAAGATATCCGAATGAATTATCTGGCGGCCAGCAGCAGAGGACGGCGCTTGCAAGGGCGCTGGCAAATAAACCCGCTGTGATTCTCGCAGACGAGCCGACTGGAAATCTGGACTCGAAAACCACGCTGGAGGTTATGGGATTATTAAAGAACAGCAGCAGAAAATATAACCAGACGATTCTGATGGTAACGCATAATGAGAGCCTGGCGTGCAACTGCGACCGGATTCTGCATATTGAAGACGGAAGGCTGTTGCAGGAAAAAGAATCGGACAAAAGCGGAAGTTATGAATACCAAAGAGACTTGCAGCAAAGGGTAAGAAAATTAGAAAAATATGATGTGTTCAGAAATGAAAATGTCTGCTGGCAAGAGAACTTTATGAAAAAACAGATGGCTGCTGGAAAAGAAACACATGGAAATGAAAATGTCTGCTGGCAAGAGATCTTCATGAAAAAACAGACAGCTGCTGGAAAGGAAACATATGGGAATGAAGTGCGGCTGGAAATGGAGGGCTGGCTGTCATGAAACAGATATTCCACATAGTTTTTTCCTATTTAAGATATTATAGAAAACAGACTGGGGCGCTGTTTCTGGGTGTGATGCTTTCTTCCGCACTCCTTGCCGGAATGGGAGGGCTGTTTCTAAGCGGCAGGCATGCGGCTGCCCAAAGGGCGAGGGAGGAATACGGCGACTGGCATTACAGTACCAGAGGCGACAGCGCCTGGATGGAAGATTTTCTAAAAAAACCGGACGGGCGCGGTTATCAGATTGAAAAGACGGGAATGGAAACGGTTCGAAAGATGATAGAGGAACCGTTTCGGATTCAGTTTGTTTATGCAGATGACGGATATCTGGAAATGATGGGGCGGAAACTGACGGACGGTCATTATCCGGAAAAAGAAAATGAGATAGCTGTGGATATGCAGACACTGAACAGCCTGGGCATTTCCGGGCAGCTGGGAAGTCTTGTAACGCTGGACCATGAGACATTTGTTTTATGCGGAATTTTGACAGAGATGCCGGCAAAGCTGTCGCAGATGACAGAGGATTATAAACAGGTATTTTTAAATCCTTCACACGATTATGGAACGAACGGGACGTTTTTTTATATGAAGTTTGATGAAAGCGGGAAGGTATACAGGCAGCTGCATGCTTTTTGCCAGAGATTCGGCATAAAAATCGGAGACGTGAAGCGGAATAACGGGATGTATGAATATGTCGATATGACAGGTCCCGCAAATGTGGCGGAGGTCATTCGGGCGGGGATTTCTTATAAGGGGTATGGTCTGCCGTATATCTGGTCGGAATTAAATTCCACAGGCCAGCTGACCGAAGCGGTTATTCTGGGTGCGGCCGCGCTTTTCGGAGCATTTGTGATTTACAGCCTGTTCCAGATTTCGGTGATACGGCGGATGGCTCAGTACAGTGTGATGCAGACGCTCGGCATGACGGACGGTTACGGGAGTATGCTGCTGTTAGCGGAACTGGGAATCATCTGCCTGGCGGGATATCCGGCCGGGTGTGTGGCAGGAAGTCTTGCAGCCGCATTTTTATACCGCAGAGCCGGACATATTTTCATTGCACAGAACTGGTCGTTTCATACCGGAGGCGCGGGGCAGCAGATACAGGATATGTCGGTATTGAGTCTGCCGAATGCCGGAAATTATCAGGTTAACTGGCAGGTGATGCGAAACGGTCTGGTATTTTATGTATTAGCGCTTATATTCATCAGCCTGCTGTTAATCCATAGAATGAAAAAACGGACCATCCGCCAGATGATTTCCCAGGAGACGGCGAAGCATCCGAAACGCAAAATCTACAGTATCAGGCATGGAAATCTGACGGGTATCCTTACCAGGAAGTTTATGTTTGCCAGGAAAGGGACATTTGCCGGAATTCTGCTGTCTTTATCAGTCGGAAGCATTATCTTTCTGGGGGCATACTATGTAACGGAAAATACAAAAATCAACAATGAACTGATGTTTAAAGCAGATGACGGGCTGGCCTCGAATATTCAGGTTACGATGCAGTCCGACCGTCTTTTGGATGTGATACCCAAAACCACAGCTGCAAAGATGCAGAAGACGCCTGGTATTTTGGAATTTCACCCGGTCCGCTATAATCTGGGAGAGATTGCGTTAAATGACGGGACGTACCTGTGGACGGAATATTATGGCGGACTGAATCCGGACGATTCGCGGCTGATGGAACAATACAACGGAATTGTCGCGAAAACCGGCAAAGACGATTATGCAGTCAAAGTAAACATATACGGCTATGACGATGCCATGTTAGAAGAGCTGAATGCGTATCTTATCGAAGGAGAAATCAGCCCGGACAAAATGCGCAGCACTAACAGTGTCATCGTGAAGATGCTTATGGACGGCCAGGGCAATTACGGCGGCGCTGACATAAAAGCAGGGAGCCGGCTGCAGCTGAAAACGACGGCAGAAGCAGACCTCCCGGATGAAGCACTCCGGTTTCAGGGAGGCAGCAGCTGGTATCGGACAAAGGAACTGAACGTGGCAGCGCTTGTGACAAGGCCGCTTGCAAAAATTGATGCGTTTATCGGAGACAGCGGCACCGATACCTTTGACATTATTATGACAAATGAGCAGATGGAGGAGTATTTCGGAATATCCGGTTACCGGACAGTCAGTATTTCTGCAGAAGACGGAGCGGATGCACAGAAAATATCTGAAAAACTGGGAGAAATTACATCCCGGACTGGCGGCTGCACCGTCATAGACTACACGCTCCAGATTCAGGCACAGAACCTGTATCTGACTCAGAAAATGTTTTTCTATTATGGAATCGCAGCCGTTCTTCTCGGAATCAGCCTGCTGCATATTATGAACAGCATGCAGTATTTAATCGCGGCACGCAGACATGAATTCGGCATTCTTCGCGCAATGGGAATTACCGACGCGGGATTTTGCAAAATGATGGCAAAAGAGGGGCTGCGGTACGGAATTTATTCTGTGCTTGCGGTAATGGTCATTTATTATCCGGTTCAGAGGGTGCTGTATTATTTTATGGTACATGTATACCTGTATCTGCATCCGGAATGGTGTGTCTCCTGGCAGGCGCTGGCAGGCGCGGCTGTGCTGAATGTGCTGGTATGTGTGACGGTTACGCTGATTTCGGCGGGAACAGTGCTGCGGCAGCGAATGGCAGAAGAGATAAAGAAAGTCTGAGCGGAATAATTTTATAACAGGCAGGAGAATTATATGTAATTGCCCCTTGACTTTTACGTTACGTCATAGTTTATACTATAGGAAAACAGGAAAGGAGCAAAATTGGAATGACTAAGAAACCGATGTCTGTCCATGAAGTTGTGAAACTGACCGGTATCACGGCCCGCACGCTTCATTATTATGATAAAATCGGGCTTTTGAAACCTTCGAACGTAACCGAAGCAGGATACCGGATGTACGACGACGCAGCGCTTCTCCGTCTGCAGAATATTTTGCTGTTTCGTGAATTACAGTTTCCCTTAAAAGAAATCAAGGTAATTCTTGACAGCCCTGATTTTAATCTGAAAGAAGCAATTGCTCAGCAGACTGAACTGTTAGAATTGCAATATAAGCATATAGGGGAACTGATTGCATTTACACGGGAAATTCAAAACAAAGGAGTGGCAGCAATGAATTTTGATGTTTTTGACAAGAGCGAAATTGAAAAGTATGAGGCGGAGGTTAAAGCAAAATGGGGCAGTACGAAGGCGTACCAGGAGTACAGACAAAAGGATGCCGCCCGGAAGGAAGACAGCTATAGCAGGATTGCGGGAGAATTGATGACAATGTTTTCGGAACTGGGGGAGCTGAAACATGCAGCGCCTGATGCCGGCGAAGTACAAAAGAGAATTTCTGAGCTGCAGAAATATATAACCGATAACTGCTATACATGCACAAATGAAATCCTCAGCGGACTGGGGGAAATGTATGTATGCGACGAACGGTTCAGGAAAAATATTGACAAGGCTGGCGGAGATGGAACGGCTGAATTTGTCAGGCAGGCGATTGCTGTGTACTGTGGTAATAAACAGGGGTGACGGGAAGTCTGACTGATGTGAGGATTTATGCTGTCAAAAGGCAGGGGCAGAGCGGGCAGGCTGGCGAAAATCACAGTCTGCCTGCTTTATGCGTTTATCTTTGAAAAGGGAATGCGCTGCGGGCAACAGTTTGGGCAAGGGGGGGGGCGTTTTGGCTCCGCGGACGCCGGGTGACGGGAAGATGCACTGGCTTCCGGCTCCGGCTCCGGAATGTTAAGAATCCCTAAGCATTCTGCATTTACGCTGTGGCTGCGGACGGTCGCGGTACCTAGTTCGCCCTGGCTTACAGCCATAAGCTAAAGGTGCCGCTTCGGCTTCGCCGCCTGGTTATAGAGCAGAAAGCTAAGGGATTCTAAACATTCCTCCAATGTCGCTGGAAGCCAGTGCATCTTCCCG
>CANDJC010000042.1 GCA_947384955.1 uncultured Eubacterium sp.
CACTATAAAATGTTATGAAAAACAAATGTAAACAGATAACTGGAAGGGATTATAGACGGGATGCATGGAACCAGGCTTTCAGATTTTCAGATGCTGGATTATTGCATGCCGGTAAACGGACTGGCGGCATCAGCATGGCAGTATTTTGGAAGATATAAGGCGGGGAGGAAATTATGCGGGAACTGGATTACGGGAAAATCGGGATGCGCATCCGCCAGGTGCGCAGGGCAAAGGGCTGGTCACAGGGCGAGCTGGCAGAAAAGTGCGGCATCAGCATGTCGTTTTTAGGACATATCGAGCGGGGAAGCAGAATCATGAGCATGGAGACGTTTGCAAATATCTGCGCAGCGCTGGAATCCGGGGCGGACGAGCTGCTCTGGGGCCTGGCCGGGTCGGATTCGAAGGCTGTGCTGGATATGTGGAACCTGCCGGATAAAAGGAAACAGAAAGGAAAGGCAGAAAATGCGGACAGACAGTCAGAATGTGGGATGCAGGAAAAGGAAGCAGGGAAAAAGAATGCGGACAGCTATGCGATGTATGTGAAAATTATGAAGTCGGTGGCGGAGATTATGAACGGGGAATAAATGTGCGGGTAGATGAAAGGATAAGAAACAGGGATGGAGAAACAGGATTCTTGGAAACGGACACAGGAGATGGAGATTGATTTAACGGACCTGATGCGCAGGTTTTTGGGGCAGTGGAAGCAGATTCTTATCTGCGGGCTGGTGTTTGCTATAGCAGGGGCGGGATTTAGTTATGTGAAAAGCAGAAGCAGCACAGGAGTATCAGAAACAGTGACTGCCGAGGAGACAGAGCTTACAGAAATGGAATTGCAGGATGCCAGGGACGCTGCGGCAGTGGAAGCAGAAATCAGGAATCTGAAAGAATATCTGGACAATTCCATTCTGATGCAGGCAGATCCATATCATAAACAGAAGGTTATCCTGCTCTACAGCATTGACCATGCAAAAAGAAAAACCGTACAGAAGATTACAGAGGCTTACATCAGCTTTCTGGTCAATGGCGGACTGGCGGATGCATTGAAGGAATCCGGCAGCCCGCAGTGGGATATCGATAAAAGTTATCTCGCGGAACTGATTACAGCTTATCAAAAGACCTATAGTTATCCATACCAGGTTCTGGCAGACCATACTGTGGAAGATGCTTTGCAATCGGAGTCGCTTTTTTATGTTGAGATAACAGGAAGCAATGAAAAAATGACGCAAAAACTGGCCGAATCTGTGCAGTCTGCGCTGAAAACACAGCATAAAAAATTGAAAGAAACGGTCGGAAACCACAGGCTGGAACTGTTAAGCAGCGAAAAAAATGTACTGGCAGACAGCGGCCTGCAGGCACAGCAGCATGATAAAAGGGCACTTTTGAAAACATATAGGGACAGCCTGAATGCGTCTGTGGCTACATTTAACAGGGAACAGCTGGCAGTATACCAGGAAGAGGCTGACATAGACAGAGAGCAGCAGAATCAGGAAGAACCGCCGGAAGCGGTGATACCGGATTCTCCTGGAATCAGTGTGAAATATGTACTGGCCGGTTTTCTGGCAGGGACTTTTTTTTGCTGTGCTGTATCTGTCTTATGGTATTTATTTTCAGATTCCATAAAGAGTGCGGAGGAAATCAAAGCGGTGTATGCATTTCCGTTTTACGGAGAGATATCTGCAAATAAGCAGAAAACAGCATGGAAGATATTAAAAAAAGACAGGGAATCCGGGAATGAACAAGAGCAGGCACAGCTGCTGAACCGGCTTCGGCTTGCATGCAGGAAGAATGGAATTACAAAAATTTATGCAGCTTCTGATTTTGTATTTGACAGCCGGGAAATGGAATGCCTGGAAGAGGCAGCCGTACAGTTAAAAAACTGGGGAATTGAGCTGGTTCCGGCAGAAAATGCATATAGGGACACGTTTGTCTGGGATGACCTTGCAGAAGCTGGGAATGTGCTGCTTGTCTGCAGGATAGGAACAACGACACATCAGTCGGTTGATGAGGCAATGCGCTTTTATCTGGAAAATAGCATTGCAGTGGCTGGTGCCATGACATTTTAGATAAATGGAGTTAAATAAAACCGGATGTTTCATGTGGGTCTGAAGGCTGCATGAAAATAAAGGGGTAATATGGCCGCATTTGGATGCGGAAGAAAGCCTGGCACATGACAGATGAGCCGGGATGGCGAAGCACGCCCGAAAAACGGAAGATGCAGGATTTGGCAGCAGCAGACCTGAATAATGAAGGAAAGCACATAACATGAAGAACGAAAAAAACGGCAGGAAGAAAAAAGGAAAAGTTCTGATGGTTGCATCAGTAGCTTCTATGATTGACCAGTTTAATATCCCCAATATCCGTCTTTTGATTTCGCTGGGATATCAGCCGGATGTAGCTTGTAACTTTCAAAAAGGCAGTACCTGCAGCGATGAAAAAATAAGAGGGCTGCTGGAACTTTTGGAAAATCTGCATGTGGACTGTTACCAGATAGATTTTGAACGCAGCCCTTTTAACTTGAACGCAGCTGTCAGGGCATTTAGGCAGCTGGACAGGGTGCTGGAAGGAAATGCGCGGACAGTTCATGGAAAACGCTGGCATAAGGACAGGGAGCCGTACTGCTTTATCCATGCCCACAGTCCGGTGGGAGGTGCAATCGGCAGAATTGCAGCAAAGCGCAGGCATACAGCAAGCATATATACCGCGCATGGATTTCATTTTTACCGCGGAGCTCCGCTGAAAAACTGGCTTTTGTATTATCCGGCGGAGCTGGCATTAAGCTGTATTACCGATGTCCTGATAACCATTAACAGAGAAGATTATAAAAGGGCAAAACAGAAGCTGCATGCAAAAAAAACCATTTATATTCCAGGTGTCGGGGCAGATACTGGAAAATTTTCAATGATAAAAAGGAAACCGGAGGAAAAACGAAGGGAGCTTGGATTGCAAAAAGACGGCCTTCTGCTGCTTTCAGCAGGAGAGCTGAATGAAAATAAGAACCATGCAGCTGTTATCCGTGCCCTGGCATTGCTGAAAGAGGAACCTTTTTTTTCACATATGCAGTATATGATCTGCGGTAAAGGGACACCTTCCAAAGAGCAAGAGCTGGAGAAGCTGGCGAAAGGGCTTGGCATATCCAGTCATGTCTGTTTTCTGGGATTTCGGGAGGATATGACGGACATATATGGATGCGCGGATATTTTCATACTGCCGTCCAAACGGGAAGGACTGCCGGCAGCGCTGATGGAAGCAATGGCAGCGGGGCTTCCGGTTATCTGTTCGGATATCCGTGGAAATACAGACCTTGTAAAAAATAATGTGCATGGTTTTGTATGCACCATGGAAGAAAGGGAAACGGCGGGCCTGATAAAAAGACTGGCATGTGATGAGCAGCTGAGAAAGCAGCTTGGAGCGAATGCGGCCTGGGATATCCGAAGGTTTGATATTTCCAGGGTCAGTGCATCCATGAAAGAATTATATGAAAAAATGAAAGGGGGGGGGTATTGCAGGACGGCAGCGCTGGCAGAACGAATGATTGTCAGAAAAAAGTATGGAATTTCAAAAGATGCGTTTGTCCTGCTTTCAGCAGGAGAGTTAAATGAAAATAAAAATCATGGCACAGTTATTCAGGCTGTAGCAGAACTGAGAAACAGCCATATCTGCTATATGATTTGCGGTCAGGGAAACCGCAGAATGGAATATGAAAAGCAGATTCGGGAAAAAAAGATGGAAGGTGTGGTGATTCTGGCCGGTTATCAGAAAGAAATGGCTGCATATTATCATGCATCAGACGCATTTGTGCTGCCATCCAAAAGGGAAGGTCTTGGAATGGCAGCATTAGAAGCCATGCTGGCCGGACTGCCGCTGATTTCATCCGATTCCGGGGGCATTACAGATTATTCGAAGGATGGGGTGACTGGGATTGTGATTAAAAATGGCAGCGGGAAGAAAGCGTATGCGGACGCAGCCGTAAGGATTCAGGATAAACGGAAGTGGAAGCTGTATTCAGACAATGCCGCAGCCAGGGCGCTGGATTTTGGAAAAAGCGTGACGCAGCAGACCATGAGGAGAGTATATAAAGGATTTTAAGCATGAAAGACAGACCGTTAGTAAGTGTCATTATGGGTGTATATAACTGTGAAGAAACCGTGCGTGCCAGCATCGAATCTATTATCAGGCAGAGCTATGAAAACTGGGAATTTATTATCTGTGACGACTGTTCTGAAGATGCCACCTATGACATATGCAGAGAGTATGCACGCAAAGACAAACGCTTTATAATATTGAGAAACAGGCAGAACAGAAAGCTGGCAGCAGCATTGAACAGATGTCTTGCAAGGGCACAGGGAAAATACATAGCCAGAATGGATGCGGATGATATCAGCCTGCCAAAGCGTCTGGAAAGGGAAGTAAGTTTTTTGGAAAAGCATCCGCAAATCGATGCGGCAGGCTGCTGCTGTTATATCACTGACGGAAAGGAAATTATTTCAAAGCGCAGATATAAAGAGCATCCGCAAAAAAAAGACCTGCTGTTTCGTCCGCCGTTTGCGCATCCGGCCATCTGTGTGAAAAAAGAAGTATATGACAGCCTGCAGGGCTATACGAAGGATAAAAAAATAGTCCGTGCGCAGGATTTGGAATTCTGGTTCCGGTTTTATGAAAATGGATTTACGGGATATAATTTGCAGGAATATCTGTTTCAGTACCGGGAATCGTTTTCTGATTATAAAAAAAGAAGCCTGAAAACAGGAGTGCAGACAGCAAAGGTTTTTTTGGAAGGCTATAAGCGGCTGCATGTTCCGTGGTGTTTATATCCTCTTGCATGTAAGCCTGTGTTATCGGCGCTTCTGCCGGACAGGCTTTTATACTGGTTTCATAATGGAGGGGAATATGCCAGGTAAATGTGCAAAGGAAGATTCAGGGAGAGCATAATGAATGTTATTGTCAGGATAAAGGGCGGCATGGGAAACCAGATGTTCGAATATGCGTGTGCGAGAGCAATACAGATAAGGCATCAGGGAGATGCTGTCATTCTTGATTTGGCGGAAATGGAAAATGAAAGGAATGGGCGAAAATACGCCCTGGATGCTTTTCGAATTCCAAAAAGTGTCCATATTTTGAAAACACATAGATATGATAAATATTCCAGAAAGGAAAATCCGTTTCTGCGTATTGGGCAGAAACTATATCCTGAAATGATATACCGGGCATATGCAAAGAATAATATATTTATATGGGATAATGATGAATATAAAAAATTAAAAGCAGATAATGCAGGGGATATTTACCTGAATGGGTACTGGCAGAGCAGCAGGTATTTTTCCGATGTCAGCCGTCAGATACTGTCTGACTTTACTTTTATTACGAAATTAAATAAAGAACAGGAAGTGAAAAAGCGGAAGATATCAGGTTCACAAAGTGTCTGTGTCCATATTCGTTTAGGTGATTATTTAAACACTGCGAATTATCTGGTGCGGGGGGGGGTATGCACAAGGGAATATTATATAAAGGGAATGAAAATAATCAAAAATAAAATTCCTGATGCTGAGTTTCATATATTTTCTGATGATATGGCTGCGGCTTTTGAAATGCTTTCTGGACAGAATGATATGGATATGGTTTTTGAAGGAAGCAATTCAGAAAAAGCGGATTTGGAACTGATGTCATGCTGCAGGCATTTTGTTATTTCTAACAGTACGTTTAGCTGGTGGGCACAGTATTTGTCAAAAAATAAGGCTAAAATAGTATGTGCTCCTTCAAGATGGAAAAATGGCCAGAAAGTGGAATCTATTTATGAAAAGAACTGGATTCTTATATAATATATGATTTTGACGGATAATTGGAAGGATAAAAGGGTTTGTATGAAAAAAGCATTGATAACCGGGGTGACGGGCCAGGATGGTTCTTTTCTGGCTGAGTTTTTACTGGAAAAGGGATATGAAGTTCATGGAATCATAAGGAGGGCTTCCGTAGATTTTCGTGAGCGCATTATGCATTTAGAAGGACTGGAAAATTTTCATCTGCATTACGGTGATTTGTCTGATTCTATGAGCATGATTCAGGTAATAGGTGCTGTACGTCCGGACGAATTATATAATCTTGCAGCTCAAAGCCATGTGCAGGTAAGCTTTGATATGCCGGAATTTACGGCAGATGTAGATGCGGTTGGTGTTTTACGGGTACTGGAGGCTGTACGTGCCTGCGGTCTGGCAGATGTCTGCCGGATTTACCAGGCTTCGACATCGGAGCTGTTTGGAAAGGTTGAGGAAGTACCACAGTCAGAGACAACACCGTTTCATCCCTACAGTCCCTATGCGGCAGCAAAGCAGTATGGCTTTTGGATTGTGAAAGAGTATCGGGAAGCGTATGGGATGTTTGCATGTTCCGGAATTTTGTTTAATCATGAATCAGAGAGACGGGGAGAAACATTTGTTACAAGGAAAATTACACTTGCAGCCAGCCGCATTGCTCAGAAGAAGCAGGAAAAACTGTTTCTAGGCAATCTATCTTCCAGACGCGACTGGGGATATGCAAAAGATTATGTGGAATGCATGTGGCTGATGCTGCAAAATGATAAACCACAGGATTTTGTGATAGCAACCGGAATCCAGCACAGTGTCCGTGAATTCTGTATGCTGGCTTTTCATTATGCAGGAATAGAGCTGGAATTTAAAGGCAGCGGCATAGACGAAAAGGGATATGATAAATCATCAGGACGTGTTCTGGTAGAAGTGGCGGAAGATTTTTACCGGCCTACAGATGTTGTGAATCTTTTGGGGAATCCGGCAAAAGCGAAAGCACAGCTGGGCTGGAACCCGCAAAAAACTTCTTTTGAAGAACTGGTTAAAAAAATGGTTGTGCATGATATGAAGCGGGCTGCGCAAGAGAGAATGCAGGAACAAATCAGGACAAACCTGGCCGAATATCTGGAAAAAGGAGTTGTAAAATAAATCTCTGGGCGCAGAATGAGGTTATTACCATGAAAAAAGAAATAGCAGTATCTGCTTTAGGCGTTAAAAAGAAAAAAATAATTTTTACAGTTTCTACTTATTATCCGAAAAAAGACGGAGTGCAGTTTGTTACCGAATATTTAGCAGAAGGACTGGCTGCTAGGGAATATGATGTAACAGTTATTACACAAAGTATAGATGGTGTTTCAGATGAGGAATGGCATAAAGGCGTGCATATCATAAGATTTCATATCTATACAAAGCATGCTCTGCATTACGGTGATATTGAAAAATACAAAAAATATGTACTGAAAATATCGAAGCATGCGGATATTTTAGTAAATGTATGCATGCAGTGTGCGGCTACTGATTCAATACTTCCGTTGCTTAAAAAAATATCATGCAGAAAAATATTATATATGCATGGGATGTACCGGTTTCAGTGGAAAAAAGAAGATTTTGCATCTGCAAAAGAATCCGCACATAGAGTATGGAATTCCATTCTATGGGGAAGATTGTACCAGATGCATGGAGGGGATATCAGGCAGTACGATAAAATCATTCAGATTCATCGGTTTGACGGGGCGTATGACTTCATAAAAAGAAGATACGGGATAGAAAGCATCGTGATTGAAAATGCCTGTGATGAGCATTTTTTTGGAGAAACACAAAAAAACATATATGGTATAGATTCGCCATACTGCATTTGTGTTGCAAATTACTTAAGAATCAAAAACCAGATTTTTTCCATGAGAGCATTTTATCAGACAAAAGAAATGAAAGATTATGGCCTTATTTATATTGGAAGTGAGAAAAATGAATATTATTCCAAAATGTGCAGAGAAAAGGAAACGCTGGAAAAGAAATATGGAAAAAGAAATGTGCAGTTCCTGACCAAAGTTGCGAGAAGTGATATTCCAGACTGGGTCAGGGGAGCTTCTATCTATCTTTTGAGCAGTATCAGCGAGGTTTTTCCGGTTTCGCTTATCGAAAGCATGGCTGCGGGAGTACCGTTTATAGCAACGGATGCTGGTGTTGCGAGGTTTCTGCCAGGCGGGGTAACAGTCCGTTCTGAAAGGGAGATGTCATACTGGCTGGCGCTGTTAGCTGAAAATAAAAAATGCAGGGATTCTTTAGGAACAGCCGGCAGAGAATATGCCAGCTGTAATTTTAATATTACATCAAAAATTGAACAGCTGAAAAAAATGATAGAGGAATTATAAAGCAGAAGTGTGGATGGAAATCATATGATGCAGTGGAACAAGCATTTAACAAGGGCAAAATACCGAAACCAGAATAATCAGTTTCGAAACATTCATATATTTGAAGCAGTCATTTTTTCATACTTATGGAATCCTTTTTTTACAGCTGCATCATATAGAACAGAGCAAAAAGCTTATTATCTGGGGCTGGCATTGATTGTTCTTTTTGGATTAAAGAAAATTCCATTGTCAGGGCTTAGAAATGCCAGAATGAAAAATGTGCTGCTGCTGCTCGGTTTATGGATAGCAGTATTAGCTGCTATGCCGTTTTTGCATGGTACAATGGACTTTACCTATCTGCGTTCATTTCGGACTATAGCAGGAAAGCTGCTGGCATGTGCAGCAGTTATCGTTATTCTTCATGGGAATGGAAAAAATCTATTTGATGATTTTTGCAATGCGTATCTGGCAGCGGAAACGTTTTATGTCATTATGACAGCTGTAATTATCCTGTTTCCACCTTATAGACAGTGGATAAAAGCAAATATTTTTATGCGTGCGGTTCCAGGCAGTTATGAAGCGGCTCATATTATTTCCCTGATGGAGCTTCCAAGCAGTTTTACAAGAATCGGGTTTGATGGATTTGCGATTTATGGAACAGGACTAAAGGTATCTGCTGCATTTGCATTGTCTATGTATATGCTTTATAAAAACAGGTTTCAAAAGGGATACATATTTACTACAGCAGTTCTTTTTGCGGGAGGAATTTTTTATACAAGAACAGGGGTTTTAGCTAACATATGTCTGGTTTTCATATTTATATTCAGCTATCATAGCAGGAAAAACCTGGTTTTCTATATAAAAATGATAGGCGCTGCCATGGTTTTTTTAACAGCCGGAATAGTTCTGTTTGCAGAGAAACTGCCGCAGGAGTCTGTAAAATGGGTATTTGCAATGTTTTTGGATGAACAGACAAAACAAATGTATTCTTTTGGCGGAAAAGAAAGTTTTTTTTCAACACATATATTTATTCCGAGAATGGATACACTGCTGGCTGGCAATGGTTATTTTCAAAAATTTGAAGGAATCCTATACGGACATACAGACTCCGGGCTGATGATTAAAATCATCTATCATGGTCTGCCTGTGTTAGTATTTTTATATATTTGCATAGCTTACATGGTATTTTCCATCAGAAAATATGGAGGAAAAAATGAGAAACTGCTTTCTTTTTCCCTGCTTTTGGTACTTGCTGTTTTTGAAGTGAAGGGAGAAGCCGTGATGAACATCCTGCCATTCTATATTGTTTTATCGTTTTTATATCTGAAGCAATGGAATTGCAGACAGGGGTGTACAAAAAAAGCAGCCTCATATAATATTTTGAAAGGATAGTCGGGGATTTGGATAAGTGGTTTAACAAAAATTCCAAAATTAGAAACAGGGAATGGGTCACTGTGTTTGTGTTAAGTGAAGCAGCTGTTTTTTTTGCGTATTCTTTATTTTTGAACCAGACGTATAACTGCGACCAGATTGCAGCGGCATTTACTGATAATACAGATGGTTTTTTGCAGACATTGAAAAATTATACGCTGGGAGGAAGGCCTGTATCGATAATACGGATTTATATTGACCGGCTTTTTGCTTTATCTGGCGTTCATTATCTTCATCATCAGGGTGTTATGCAGGCATTTACGATGTTTCTGCTGGGAATGGATGCAGTGCTGCTTTATTTTATTATAAGAAACTATACAGCGGGTGAAAATTATAAGCAGATAGCAGCATTATGTGTACTGACAGGATTTATCAATCCGTTTTTTGTGGAGTGTTTTAGCTTTTATGGGCCTGATCATGCACTTGCTGTTATGCTGGCTATTGCAGGAATTTATTTTTTTGTAAAAGATAAGTACGGAATGTCTGTCCTGTTTGTTTTTCTTTCAATATCCTGGTATCAGTCTTATTATAGCTTCTTTATTATTTATGTGTGTGTCTGCATATACCTGAAGACAAGAGGCAGGATTTCATCTGCAATATTTAAAAAATATTTAACAGCCTGTTTTATTACAGCAGCGGCAGTCATATGTAATCTGTCCTGTGTGAAGATTACAGCATGGATATTCGGACAGTCAGAGGCAAAGCCTGCCGGGCTTCCCTTTACACTGTCAGCTTTTTTAGAGAAAATAAATCAGATTTCAGACAGCTATGAATTTGTTTGGAAAAATGGATATGGATTTTTGCCGGACTATTTTGTAATGACGCTGGCGGTTCTTTTTGGTGCTGCTGCAATTTTATCAAAGCTATTACAAAAAGACTATTCCGGATTATTCTGGATGGTTCTGCTAAGTATATGCGTTTTTATAGCGCCAGCGGCATATGGCGTGATTATGATTTCATTTTATTATCCGCCAAGGGCGGCTGTTCCGTTTTTTATGGCGTTAGGGGGATATTTTCTGATAACAGGTTTTGAAATTATTCAGTGGGAAAAATTGTGCATGATGCCGAAACATATTTTGAAGGCAGCAGTTATGGTGCTCCTGTCTTTCTATCTTATGGTAACGGTGCATCAGATACAGCTTGGAATTGCTGATATTCTGATTGCGAATCGCATTGAAATACAGACATGCAGGGATGTGGACAAGCTCATTAAAAAGTATGAACAGGAGAGCCGGAATAAGATTAAAGCGATTAAAGTATCGCATCATTCAGGTGCAATGCTTGCATTTGATTACAATTATCTGAATATCCGGTATGAGGGATATCCAAGTGTGGCTACTGTTTTAAATGCAGAATGGGCAGATGTTGTGATGCTGAATTATGTAACAGGAGAAAATTATAGAAAAGAAAGCATTACACGCGAGGAAGAACTGGAATATTTTGGAAATTATGATAAAAATACAGCGCTGCGTTCTTTTGATCCGGACACCCAGCTGGTATTTAAGGGAAACACGCTCTACTGGATGCTTTATTAATGGCTGCAGATTTCAGGGAGGACAGATTTGTTATGGAAAAGGAATCAAAAATATATGTTTCAGGACACCGGGGCATGGCAGGCTCGGCCATTGTAAGGGAACTGAAAAAGCAGGGATATTCCAATCTTGTAACACGGACACATGAGCAGCTGGATTTAACCAGACAGAATGATGTAGAAGAATTTTTTATGTCAGAAAGGCCGGAGTATGTGTTTCATGCGGCAGGAAAAGTAGGCGGAATTATAGCGAATGAAACATTTCCAGCAGATTTTCTATATGAAAATATGATGATGGGAATGAATATTATACATGCATCCTTCAGAAACGGATGCAAAAAGCTGGAATTTCTTGGTTCGTCCTGCATATACCCGCGCATGGCGGCGCAGCCAATAAAAGAAAAGGAGCTTCTTTCTTCAGAGCTGGAAAAGACAAATGAGGCTTATGCCCTTGCAAAGATAAGCAGCCTGAAGTATTGCGAGTATCTGAACCGGCAGTATCATACAGATTTTATATCCCTGATGCCTGCTAATCTTTATGGCCCTAACGATAATTATAATCCGCAAAAAAGCCATGTTCTTCCGGCAATGCTGCGCAGATTTCATGAAGCAAAAATAAATGGAAGCAAGTCTGTTACCTGCTGGGGAGACGGAAGTGCGCTGCGTGAATTTCTGTATGTCGGCGACCTTGCAGAATTATGTGTATTTCTTATGAATCATTACAGCGGAAATGAAACAGTCAATGCTGGAACCGGGAAAGAAGTGACAATTAAAGAGCTGGCACAGCTTGCCGCCAAAACAGCAGGCTATCAGGGTGAAATATTATGGGATTATACAAAGCCGAATGGTACGCCGCGAAAGCTTTTGGATGTATCAAAGGCGGCCAGTCTGGGCTGGGTTTATAAGACCGAATTAGAAGACGGGATTCAGGCTGCATATGAAGATTTTTTAAAAAATCATGCCGTCGGGTAACTGCCAGGCATATTCCGGGAATGGAAAGGATTTTATTTATGATAAATATATTGTTTTGTTCGGATGATAAGTATGCGCCGAAGCTGGCTGCTGCGATGGGTTCGCTTCTGGCAGCAAACAAGGCTGTTCGCAGGCAGCTGAATATAATTATCCGTACCAATGACATGTCAGATATGGCAGTTTCGGAATTGTGGAACATAGCAAAAAGGTCTGGCCTGGAAAGGACACAGTTTCATGTTTTTTATACGGAAGAACTGTGCAGACAGCTGGAAAAAGAACAGGTAAAGAAATTTAAAGGTTCTTATCTATGCTATTTTAAGCTGTTTGGGCTGGAGAAGCTGGTGGCAGAGACAGAAGAACGGCTGCTTGTTATCGACTGCGATACGCTTATCTGCGGTTCTATATGGGAACTCTATCATTTTAATCTGGATGAAAAGGCAGCAGCGGCTGTATGGGAATTCCCGTCCAGGCATACCTGTCATGGGAAAAACGGGCTGGGGGAATATAATACCGGAGTAATTTTATATGACATGAAAAAATATAAAAGCTTGGATATCCAGCGTAGGCTGAAAGAGGCTGTCTGGACAATTCCGCAAGAGGAATGGCATACTGGTGACCAGGCGGTTTTTACATTAGGCCTGGATGGTAATCATGGAGGCCTGGTCAAAACACTTCCATTAAAATATAACTTTATTATGAACCAGATGTTTTTTTCTTATGAAGATTTTGTTTATATAAGAAAAGTTAAAAATAAGTATTACTCAAGACAGGAGTATGAACTTGCGAGAAAGCATCCTTGTATTGTGCATCTGATATCAGGAGAATTTCTTACAGCGCCATGGTATTATGAAGGAGAGCGCAGTATTAAGAAAATATGGGATGGATATTTAAAAGGAACATGGTGGGAGAAGCATCCGGATAAGGTCTATGAACATTTGTCTGTAAAGCAGATAATAACAGGATGCGTGTGCCGAATGGTATATTGGTGTTTACCGGGCAAAATAAGCAGGCGGATTTTCAGAAAGGCATACTGGAATGGAAAATAGGAAAAAAAATAAAGATAAAGAAATGTCGCTGATTATCTATTCGTGCTGGAAGAACAGGGACATGTGGAATGTTTTTTCTATTCTTTTTAAAAAATACTGGCCAGACTGCCCTTATAAAATTTTGCTCGTTACAGATGCATATCATGATGAGGGACTGGAATATGTATTTGATGAAATTGTAATCAGGGACAGTACATGGGCAGTCATGATAAAGGAAGCAGTCTGCAGGGAAGAAACAAAGTATGTCATGCTGTGGATGGATGATTATCTTCTTTGCGATTATGTATCGAATCATGAAATAAAAAAACAGCTTTTGAAAGCGCAGAAGTATCATGCCGGTAATCTGCGTCTGATAGAATCCCCGATATGCAGCGGATTCTATAAAAATGATAAAAATACTGGCTATTATAAAAAAGGAGAAGCATACTGTCTCTCCACTCAGGCAGGAATCTGGGATAGAAATTTTCTGCTCCGGGTAATCCGGGATGAATGGAGTGCATGGGAATTTGAACGGTTAGCTTCTGTAAATAAGAAAATGCCAGAGCAGCCGTTACTGGTTTCACTTGATTATGTACTGCCATATGAAGAAGGGGTGCGCAGGGGCAGATGGATGCGGGGAGGGGTAAATCTGTGCAGGAGAAACGGAATTTATATAGACCCTGAAATCAGGCCGGTTATGACAAATATGGAAATGGCTGTTATTTATTTTCTGGGAGCCGTGCTGGACTGGAATCCATTACTGATTGTTAAAATACAGAATCTGATATACGGGGGTTCAAGGAAATTGAAAAGCTGGAGAAAGGTACTTCGTTTAAAATAATGGGATGCAGCCGGAATATGAATGGAGAAAATCATGATAGAAGAAAAACTCTGGAAAATGATGATGTGTCTGGAGAAGTCTTATGCCGGACGGCTTGGGGTAAAACTGCTTTACGGCTGCGGAGCCGTATATATATGGAATGAACTGCAATATAAAAAGGATGCAGGAAATCCTGTAAAGGATATGCTGGATGCCAGAGACTATTTTAAGAAAAATAAAAGAAGAATCGGGCAGGTAGTGGACATGCTTGCGGATGAAAAGTCAAAGCAGGCATATTTGTCAGCTATTGAATACAGAAAAACCCATGACAGAAGGGACAGGCCGCAATACAGCCGGAAAGACCAGTATTTTCCAAAGGATATTGTAAAATTGTCTTCCAAAGAAGTGTTTATAGACTGCGGAGCATATAACGGAGATACAATAGCTGCATTTCAAAAGAATTCCAAAAACAGGTACCGGAGGATTGTAGCGTTTGAGCCGGATAAGGAAAATGCCCAAAGGATAAGGAAAACTTTTCCGGGGGGGGGTAAAATTGTTATCAAATGTACTGGTGTATGGAGCGAAGGCGGGACATTATTGTTTGCAGATGGAATGGGCAGCAGCAGTCATATAGCGGAAGAAGGGAAAAAAATAAAAGCCGCAGCGATTGATGAAATCAGGGAATGCAGGGATGCGACATTTATAAAAATGGATATTGAGGGAAGTGAATATGAAGCGCTTCTCGGAGCAGAAAAAACAATAAAAAGAAACTGTCCGAAACTGGCTGTCTGTATTTATCACAGCCATGAAGATATGATACGGATTCCCGAGCTGATAGGCGCATGGAATCTTGATTATGATTATTTTGTACGTCACCATGCACAGAAAACTTCTGAAACAGTATTTTACTGTATTCCCAAACAGTAAAACAAAAGTAGGCGGCTGTCTGGAAAAACAGGATGGAAGAAAAAAAGTTTGACTCAAAAATAAGAAGCCATAGAATACAAAACAGTGTCCGCGGTTCAATATCTGGAATTATGTTAGCTGCTGAAACGACGCTGGTTCCCTTTTTCATACGGACGGCTATGATGCGCCGGATGGGGGCAGAATACCTTGGACTGCACGGTCTGCTGCAGTCGGCCTGCGGGGTGCTGAATATGACAGAACTGGGAATCAGTTCTGTGATGGTGTATTTTTTGTATGAGCCAGTGGCAGTCGGTGACCAGAAACGTGTGAATGCCTGTTTAATGGAAATGAAAAGGCTCTACCGCAGGGTGGCATGTGCGGTTCTGGCTGGGGGAATGCTTCTTATGCCGTTTTTGGAACAGCTTTCATCCGGGGAAATTCCAAAAGGGGAGAATATTTATCTGCTCTTTTTTTGTTATGTTCTGGCTGTGGCAGCCCAGTATCTGTTCTGGCCGGAAATGGCATCTTTGCTGATAGTATTTCAAAGAACGGATTTGCAGTGCATGATAGCAGGAGCGGTACAGTTTACTGCTTATGGGATGCAGCTGGCAGCAGTCTGTATCTGGCATAATTACCCCGCTTACGTATGCATGATACTTCTGCAGGCTATAGTTACCGGGACTGTGCAAAAGCTTGTGGCGGGCAGGCTGTTTTCCGGCTGTGTTCCGCAGGGCAGGCTTGGCAAGGAGGAAAGAATCCAGATACGCAAAAAGATTTTTGCAATGGCCGGGCATCAGATGGATGAAAAGCTGCTGGGAAGCGCAGACAGCATGTATATATCAGCGATGCTGGGACTTTCAGCAGTTGCGGTTTATGGCAATTATTATTATGTAGCCACGGCTGTTTCTTTATTGTTTCAGCCTGTTTATCAGGCAGTTCTTTCCGCCATCGGCAATGCACTTGTGACAGAGTCAGAAAAGGCGAATAAAGTAAGGTTTGACTGTCTGTTTTTTCTGGGAAATATGCTGGCCGGGTGGTCGTCCGCCTGCATGCTGTGCATGTATCAGACATTTATGGGGCTGTGGATGCCAGGGCAGCTGCTTCCGATGGAAATGGTTATCTGGATGTGCGTTTATTCATATATCATGCAGATGCGTAAAAGCGTACAGGTATTTAAAAATGCCGGCGGGATGTGGGACAGTGACAAATTCAAGCCATATGTGTCGATGGCAGCGGATCTGGTATTGAACCTGATTCTGATACGCAGCATGGGGCTGCAGGGAGCTGTTCTCTCTACGATTTTATGTGTGGGATTTCTGGAACTGCCCTGGGAGACGCATGTGTTATATCATGACTATTTTAAAATGCCGGCTTCTGATTATGCGAAACGGTTCCTGGCATATTCTTTCTGGAATGCAGCGCTGTGTACGGTTTGTTTTTTTGTACTGAAAAAGATGCCGCTTCCAGATGGTCTTATGGCACTGGTGATAGAATTGTCCGTCTGTACCGCTGTCAGTCTCTGTTTTTATATTATCCGGTATTATAGGAGCAGGGAAATGAAAATCTGGATGGATACACTGCGGATAGCAGCAGGAGACAGGGGACAGCATTTTAGAAGGCACAAAAAGCCGGGTGAAATGGAAGATGAAAGAAAAAGGAAATGAAAGAAAAACACGTTGAAATCATTGTGCCCTGTTATAACGAACAGGAATGCATCAGGCCATTATATCATGAATTATACAAGGTATTTGAAGGAATGGAAAACGTCATGTTTTCTGTTTTTTTTATTGATGATGGCAGCAGTGACACGACACTGGATGAAATACGGGGGCTGGCCGCAGAATTCGGCAGCCATGTTATCCGTTATATCTCTTTTGCCAGAAATTTTGGGAAAGAAGCGGCTATTTATGCCGGTTTAAAGAACTGCAGGGGGGATTATATTGTTTTGATGGACGCTGACCTGCAGCATCCGCCCGGACTGCTTGCGGATATGCTTGCAGAAATGGAAAAAGGACATGACTGCTGCGGGGCGAGGAGGGTAACGAGAAAAGGCGAGCCAATGTTCCGAAGCCTGTTTTCCAGAATGTTTTATACCGTTATCAACCGTATTACATCCATGAAGCTGGTGCCGGGCGGCTCGGATTTTCGAATGATGACAAAGCAGATGGCGGATGCGGCGGTTTCCCTTACCGAACGGGAGCGGTTTACGAAAGGAATTTTGTCATGGGTTGGATTTGATACGGTATGGATTGGATATGAAAATGTAAAGAGGGCTGCCGGTGAAACGAAATGGTCATTTTTCGGGCTCGCAAGGTATGCGTGGAGCGGGTTTTTATCTTTTGCGACGGCTCCGCTGCGTGCAGCTGTATATTTTGGAATGGTAATTGTTTTGGCTGATTTTTTATATGCAGCCTGGATATTTATCGGAGCCCTTTCTGGAAACAGTCCAAGGACAGGGTATGCTTCCATGATTATCCTGATACTGTTTCTGGGCGGGGTTATTATTACAATACTGGGAATTATTGGTGAGTATCTGGCCAGGATTTATATAGAGCTCAAGCACCGGCCGGTTTATATTTCGAAGGAGTCGAATGTGACGCTGGATAAAATGAATGAAAAATGAAAGCGGATGACGGGAAAAGAACATAGAAAATAAAAAAAGAAAATACAAAAATTCAAGGAAAGAGGAAACCTGGATTGGAAAAATTAGTTTCCATTGTAATTCCCTGTTACAACCATGAGAAATATATTGATGACTGCATGGCTTCCATGATGGCGCAGACATATCCGGCTATGGAAATCATCATTGTGGATGATGCATCGGACGACAACAGCTTTGAAAAATTAAAAAAATGGGAACAGAAGCTTTGCAATAGATTCAAAAGGGTGGTTATCAGGCGGAATGAAACAAATCAGGGAATTACAAAAAATTTAAATTGTATGCTGCGGCTGTGCAGGGGCGCCTATATCAAGCCGATGGCATCAGATGATATGCTTTTTCCAGATGCCGTTACGGCGCTGGCATCGTTTGCAGAAAAGTCAGATGCGGATATTATTTTCAGCAATACAGCATCTGTGGAAAATTCGTTTTGTTATGGACAGCTGGAAAAGAGAACATTTACCTATCACTTTAAACAGAATCCTCCGCAGGGGCGCGGCCTTACCGGGCGTTTATGTGCGGGAAATTATATCCCGGCACCAGGGATTTTGATTCCATACCGGACGTATGAAAAATATGGATTTTATAATGAGGATTTTCTTTTCGAGGACTGGGAGTACCTGCTCCGTGTTTCCACAAAAGGAACCATCCGGTATTTAAACAAGCCGACGGCGCTTTACCGCACGGGACAGCATTCCCTGTCCCATTTTGGCAAAGGTGATGAAGAAAAACAAAGACACAGGCTGTTTCACGAGCATAAGAAAAAAATGCTTCAGCTGTATAAAGAATATGCGGATAAAGGACAGATGGCAGAGTTTTATAATACAGAGGCTGTATCGGCAATGAATATGGACGACAGAGAACTGGTAAGTCAGATACTGGCTGAGATGCAGGAGGAAGGACTGGCAGTATCTGCAAATAACCGTCTGCGGCTGCTGTTAATGAAGCTGCATGTTTATCTGCCATTAAAGAAAATAAAAGAGGCGTTATGGATGCGTGTGAAATAGAAATTGGAAAAGATGCCGCTGCATATGGCCGGAAAGCGGCTGGATAGGAGAAAAACATGGACATTTTAAAAATCGCAGGCAGGATATATGATAAAAACCCGGTAAGCTACCGTGTATTAAGGAACCTGAAGCAGAGCATGACAGCGGCTCATTTTTTTCTGGCAGCCGCGGTTCTTCCTGCCATACCTGTCTGGAATGTTCTGGCTTTGCTTGAGGTTAAAAAAATTCATGCGGGTGGCAGTATATACAAGGCAGGGCGGGAAACGCTGTTTTATCTGCCAAAGCTGGATTTAAAGGCAGGGGAATTTATTCAGAACCGGATTTTTCTGGAAGGGAACTATTTTGAGTGGAGGCGTCTGCTCCAGGCTCGAAAGTATATAAAAAAGAAAGGCGTTGTTTTGGATATTGGCGCCAATCTTGGAAATCATACACTGTTTTTTTTGAAAGAATGCGGCGCGGAAAGAGTATATGCGTTTGAACCGGTCAAAAGCACTTTTCAGATTTTAAAAAAGAATATCTTCCTGAATCATCTGCAGGATAAGGCAGTTTTGTACAATACTGCGCTGGGCGAAAAAAGGTGTGGCGCAAGAGTGGTTTATAATCCTGCTGATGCAGGGGGAAACCGTGTTGAAGCAGCCGGGGGGGGGTACGCAGATACGGTTATGTACAGACTGGATGATTTCAGGATTCCGGAACATATTGATTTTATAAAAATAGATGTAGAAGGATATGAACAGATGGTTTTGCAGGGAGCTGGCGAAACATTGCGAAGGAATCGTCCGGTGATTATGATTGAAATTTTTGATGAAAATTATGGCAGGGTAAATGACTGTCTTTGTTCCATTGGATACCGATGCAGGATGAAGGTAGAAAATGATTATATTTATGCCATTTAAAACAGTACCATGAAATACAAGGGAGTGCATATGCAGGGCAGGAGATTCTTTTTTATTGGAACAGAAGCGGAGCTGATTAAGGTTTTTCCGGTTATGGAAGAATGCAGGAAACGGAAGCTGGATTATGAAATCATAGCATCCGGACAGAACGAGATTGTACATAGCGCTGTTTTTCAAAAAACAGGATGCGGTAGGCGCATGCTGCGGCTGAGCAGGGAAGCGGATATCAAAAAAAGCGCCGTGGGACTGCTGCGGTGGTTTGCCCGCACATACAGACAGGCCAGGGCAAAAATTGTCCATGCATATCCTGATACGGATTTTGCAAAGTCCAGCATGATTGTACATGGAGATACGGTATCAACGCTGATGGGAGCAAAGATTGGACAGGATTTCGGGATGACTGTGTGCCATATCGAAGCAGGACTTCGCTCGCACCATTTGCTGAATCCTTTTCCGGAAGAAATTGACCGCATACTGACCGGAAGGCTTGCAGGGGTGCATTTTGCACCGGGAAAGGAAGCGGCGGGAAACTTAAAAAGAGCGAAGGGAAAGGTCATTGATACCGGGCATAATACCCTGATTGACAGTCTTGCGTATTCGTTTACGGTGCCCGCCGGAAAGAAAATTGAAAAATATCTGGGCAGCAGCTATTTTGTATTTGTCATGCACCGTCAGGAAAACCTGGCAGTCAGGTCTTTTCTGGAAAATGTCATAACACATATATGCGGCATTTCACAAAACATGAAATGCCTGTTTGTGCTGCATGAAATTACCAAAAACAGCCTGGAACGATTTCATCTGCTGCCAAGGATTCGGGCGTGTCCTAATATCGAACTGCTGCCGCGGACGGATTATTTTGACTTTATGAAGCTGCTAAACCATGCGGAGTTTGTTATTACGGACGGCGGCAGCAATCAGGAGGAGCTGTTTTACATGGGAAAGCCCTGCCTGATTATGCGCAGGACGACAGAGCGAAGGGAAGGCATTGGAAAAAACGCGGTGCTTTTTGCGGGACGGCTGGATGCAATTGAGGAGTTTGCAGCCAGTTATCCAGAAATGAGACAGAAAGCGGTAATCGCAGAAACACCGCCAAGCATGGTAATTGCGGACGAACTGGAGAGATTATGAAAAAACTGGTATTTCGGTTTGATATCGACACACATAAATGCATCAGGGACGGCGTTCCAAACCTGCTGGCGCTTGCGGCGGAGTTTCAGACGGGCTTCAGCTTTTTTCTAAACCCGGGGAAGGCAGTTTCGGTGGCGGAATCTTTGAAAGAAACCATATTTCATAAAAGTCAGGAAGGACAGGCAGACTGCATGAGTGCAAGGCAGAAGCTGGGACTGGCTGATTATGCTGCCGCAGCGGTTATTAATCCAAGCCTGATAAAATATAAAGGAGTTATCAGGCGCTTGTACGCCAGCGGTTCGGAACTGGGCATCCATGGCGGAAGGAACCATGCCGTCTGGCATAAACATGCGGGAGAATGGAAGGAACAAAAGGTAAGGAACGAAATAGCATGGGCATTGGGACAGATAAGGAATGTGATTCCCCAGTACCAGCCTAAAGGCTTTGCTTCGCCTGGATGGAACAGTCCGGCCCAGCTTGAAAAGGTGCTTGCGGAGTATGGATTTTTGTATTGTGCAGATTACCGGTGTAAAGGGGAGCGGAATGTTTTCAAACAGGGAAAGCATCTTGCGTATCTTGGGGTAAATCTGCTGGGAGAGCCGCATGGAGTGGCATTTTTTGAAAGCTGCCGCGTAAGGGGATTTCTGGAACAGGATATTATCGGCATGGCGCTGGACAGCATTGACAGGAATGAGGTTACGGTTATTTACGACCATCCGTACTATGCGGGAACGAAGGAACTATCCTGCATTCGCAAAATCATGGAACTGGTAAAAAAACGGCAGGACACACAGATAGTCACACTGGAGAAGCTGTTATGAAAAAAATCATGTTTGTTATCAGGGATGGCTTTGATGCAAAGTTTATATGTACAAAATTAAATTATGATAAAAAGAAATATCAAGTGTTTTATGTAATAGAATCTGGTACTGCTGCCAGAAGAAAAAAAGCCAGGAGGATGATTCAGAAAAGAAAAAATATCTGTGCGGTATTTCTGGATTTGTGCTGTTTGTATTTATATGACAAAATCATGCTTGGAAAAATGAAAAAGCTTTGCGGAAAACAGGAATATCCGGCAGGCATGTCCCATGAAAAGATTTTGGATGTGAATGAAAAAAAGTGCCTGGACATCTGCCGCAGGATTTCGCCGGATATCGTGATGATTTATGGAAGCGGCATATTAAATAGCAGGACAATCCGCAGCTTTGGCGGGGAAATTTATAATATACACAGCAGCATGCTGCCATATTACAGAAATGTGCATTCGGATTTCTGGGCTTATATGAACGATGACTATGATAAAATCGGCATTACAATTTTTAAACTGGCACGGGGAATTGATACGGGAAGCATTGCCATGCAGATGCCTTGCGGGCTTTCAAAAGAAGCAGGGCTGGCAGAGCATAAGGTGCGCAATCTGAATCATATTACAGAGCTTGTTCCAAGGTTCTGGGACGATTATTTTGAAAACAGGGTATCCCTGGCCGTGCAGGATGAGCGGGAAGGTTCTGCTGCCACAACGCCTGGGATATCTGATTTTATCCGTTTTATTAGAAAAAGGAGAATGAAATAAATGAGTTCGATTTTCTTCAGCATGATTATGCCGGTACTCAATTCGGAGCGGACCATTGAAAAGGCATTGTGTTCCATACGGGAACAGGATTTCCCACAGGACAGAATCGAGATACTGGTCATTGACGGGGGTTCCAAAGACCGTACTCTGGAAATTGCAGAAAAATATAATGTAAGAATCCTGGAAAACAAGCAGGTAATACCGGAAACAGCAAAGCAGATTGGCATTCAAAAGGCAAGGGGAGAATGGATTGTATTTTTTGATTCCGATGAGGTGCTGACGGACAAAAGACAGCTTGGGCGCAGATATTATTTTTTGAAATCAAATCCAGACGTTTATTGTTATAAGGTAAACAGGCTGATTCCGGGTGAAAACAGCGGCTTTTGCTGTCCGTATTTAAATATTGTTTCTGACCCGTTTTCCTATGTGGTTTATAAAAACAAAGGAAGCTTTATCAAAACGAATAAAAAGCATTTGAAATATAAAAATGCCGGATATGTATATGAATATCAGGACAAGGACGTGATTCCTGTCGGGGATGGCGGGAATACAAGTGTGTCGCTGAAAAAGGCAAGGGAACTGTTTGGAGAGGAAGTAAATACACAGGAGTTTGCAGTGTCAGCATTTTCGCAGGTAGCCAGCGCGACACATTATATCGGATGCATTCCGGGTGATAATGTCAGGCATTATTCTGCCGCGAAAATGACGAACTATTTGAAAAAATTAAGGTTCCGGGTAAATATCAATCTGAATCAGGCTGAAAAATCCGGGTACAGTGCGCGCGAAAAATACAATGCGCCTTTATCGAAAAGAAAATGGGTGTTTCTGGCATACTGCCTGACGGGAATCGGGCCGGTATTTGATTCCCTGAAGCTTGCATGTTTCTATCACAGGCCGTCATTTTTATTACACTTTTTTTATACATATTATGTATTTTTTGCGGCAGCAGCGGAGATGGCAGGAAAAATATTTAAATGCGGCGGCAGAAAATATACATACGGTTAAACCGTTATGCCGGGAGCAGTTCAGATTTAAAAGGGGATAGAAGAATATGGGAAAAAGAAAAGATATGGATTCCAAGTGTCTTTTTATGGAGGTACTGGCATGAAAAGAATACTGGCAGCCGGAGGAGCCGGGTTTCTTGGCTCGCATCTTTGCAGGCGTCTTTTGGAAAATGGAGACAGGGTAATCTGTGCAGATAACCTTTATACAGGGCGCATGTCAAATATACATGATTTGATGGACAGCGAAAAATTTACATTTGTAAACTGCAATATTATAAATTCAGAAGAAGTAAAAAAGCTGGATGAAGCAGGACCGATAGATGAGATATATAACCTGGCTTGTCCGGCAAGCCCGCCCCATTACCAGAAGTCACCCGTATATACGGTAAAAACATGTGTGCTTGGCACGATGAATCTGTTAGAGCTTGCTGTAAAAAACCATGCAAAAATCATGCAGTTTTCAACGAGTGAAGTATATGGCGACCCTTTTGTGCACCCGCAGGAGGAATCCTATCGGGGGAATGTAAATACGGTTGGAATCCGTTCCTGTTATGATGAAGGCAAGCGGTGTGCAGAAACTTTATGCTATGATTATGGCAGGGAATATGGGGCAAGGATTAAAATAATCCGTATTTTTAATACCTATGGGCCGATGATGGACCCGGCAGACGGGCGCGTGGTTTCCAATATGATTATGCAGGCCTTGAAGGGAGAGGACATTACCATATACGGAGATGGCAGCCAGACAAGGAGCTTTTGCTATGTGGATGACCTTATAGAAGGGATTGTACGTATGATGGCATCCAGGGACAGCTTTCATGGGCCGGTGAATCTGGGCAATCCTTGTGAATTCACAATCCGGGAGCTTGCAGAACTGATTTTAGAGCTGATTCCGACATCTTCGCGGATTGTCTGTAAAGATTTGCCACAGGACGATCCGATGCAGAGAAAGCCGGATATATCGCTGGCACAGCAGCAGCTGGATGGATGGAGCCCGAAGATTTCTCTGCGGGATGGACTGGTGCCTGTGATTGCATATTTTAAAGAGACACTGGCGCAAAACCGTACCGGGACAGGAAAAACTATTTGCATGCGGACAATACAGAATTCCACAGGGGGCGTATAATATGCAGGTGATTAAATATGTATTTCAGCCGCATGGGGATGACAGAGGACAGCTTATAGCGCTGGAAGAATTTAAAGACATACCATTTCAGATAAAACGTGTTTATTATATGTATGACACAGGAAAAAAAGTGACCAGGGGCTGTCACGCCCACAGGTCTTTGGAGCAGATTCTGATATGTATTCATGGAAGCTGCACGGTCAGGCTGGACGATGGAAAAGAGACAAAGACGGTACCTCTCGAAAGGCCCTATGAAGGATTATATGTATCTGGCAATATGTGGCGCGAGATGTATGGCTTTTCTGAAGATGCGGTGCTGATGGTGCTGGCTTCTGAATTATATGATGAGTCTGATTACATCAGGGATTATGACGAGTTTTTAAAAATTGCAGAAAAAAACAGGGACGGGCGAAAAGGATGAGACTGAGAAAGCTATGTATGGAGGATGCACCATTGATGCTGGAATGGATGCATATGGAAGATATAGCGGGATATTTTCAGACGGATTTCAGGTCAATGACAATCAAAGACTGTGAAAAGTTTATTATGAAAAGCGATACCAGCAGACATATTCATTATGCGGTTACTGACTGTATGGGAGAATATCTTGGGACAGTCAGCCTGAAGCATATTCAGAACCAGACGGCAGAATTTGCAATTGTGTTAAGAAAAAAGGCGATGGGGAGCGGATGTGCGGCAGAAGCAATGAAAGAGATTTTCAGGATAGGATTTTTAGACATGGACCTGCAGAGTATTTACTGGTATGTACTGCCGCAGAATCAAAGGGCTGTGAGGTTTTATGATAAAAATGGATGCCAGCGTGCTGACTGGCACAAAATAGAAAAGCTGCTTCGTGAAAATGCGGGGACAGATATGACAGCGGACAGGCGGTATTTATGGTATATGGAAAGCAGAATACACGAAGAATGAATAAAACAAAGCTATTTGCAGAAAATTTTCTCGTTTATGGCCTGGGAGGGATTATCAGCAAAGTAATTCCGTTTGTCATGCTGCCTGTTATTGCAAGGCTGATGCCGGACACAGAGTATTTTGGAATCAGTGACCTGACAAATACGATGATATCTCTTTTTTCAGCGCTGGCAGTTATGGGAATGTATGATGCCATGTACCGGATGTTTTTTGAAAAAGATGATGCAGCGTATAAAAAAGATATCTGCTCGACAGCGCTGGTGTTTACACTTATAACATCGGTGCTGGTTTTTGTTTTTATGATTCTGTTTCAAAAGCAGATTGCAGCCTGTTTTTTTGGCAGCAGTAAGTATGTATTTCTGGTCTGTATAGCCGCTGCTGCCACACTGGCAGGAGCTTCGAATTCGATTGTCTGTGCACCTTCACGCATGCAGAATAAGCGTAAGGTATTTCTTGTTACAAACACGCTTGCACCGGTTCTGTCTTATTCAGTTTCTGTCCCGCTGCTGCTGGCGGGGCACTATATGACTGCACTGTCAGCGGCGGCGCTTATATCAGGCATTCTGATGGAAATGGTTTTTCTGGCGCTTAACCGCCGCTGGTTTGACGTTACACGCTTTCGGGCAGATTATTTAAAGCAGATGCTTGCGATAGCAGTCCCGATGCTTCCTAATTTTTTGATTTACTGGGTATTTCATTCCTGTGACAGGCTGATGATTACGCATTATCTGGGAGCAGGCGAAGCAGGAGTTTATTCGATTGGCTCAAAGCTTGGAAGTGCCAGCCAGCTGATATATACGGCATTTGCAGGAGGCTGGCAGTATTTTGCCTTTTCCACTATGAAAGAAGACAGTCAGGTGCAGACGAATGCCAGGATTTTTGAATATCTGGGAATGATTTCTTTTACATGCACAATGTTTGTCTGTGTGTGTTCACAACCGCTTTACCGGATATTGTTTACGGGAGATTACACAAGGGGTTATATTGCGGCGCCATACCTGTTTCTGGCTCCGCTGCTTCAAATGCTGTTTCAGGTGGCATGCAGCCAGTTTCTGGTTGTTAAAAAAACGTGGCCGAATCTGTTTATTCTGTCAGGGGGTGCAGCTGTGAATGTGGTGCTGAACCGGATTCTGATTCCTGTCATTGGGATTGAGGGCGCTGCAGCAGCTACCCTGTGCGGGTATGTGGCAGCGGATGTGGCAGCAGTTTTTGTACTGTGCAGAATGAAGCTGATGATAATCCGAAGGCAGTTTTTAGCGGCAGTGTCCATTCTGGCAGGTTTTCTGGTATTCTGGAGATTTGCAGCGCTGCGGGAGACGGGAAAGGGCCTGGCAGGTGCAGCAGTCTGCACGGGAATTTTTCTGCTGTTGTATCGGAAAGATATTCTGGAATTTAAAAACAGGAGATAAAGCTAATGCTGTTCAATTCATTTACATACACAGCCTTTCTGCCAGCCGTATGCATTCTGCACTGGGCGCTGCCGCACAGATACCGCTGGATGCTGCTTCTGGCCGCAAGCTATTATTTTTACATGAACTGGAATCCGGCTTATGCCGTCCTGATTCTGGTAACAACAGCCGTCTCTTACCTGGCTGCGGTTTTCATGGAAACGGCGGGAGAGCGGACAAAAAAAATCATTCTGTTTATTGCGTCGGCAGTCTGTTTTGGGATTTTATTTGTATTCAAATATTTTAATTTTGTGATGGATGCCGTCTGCGGAGGCCTGAGGCTGTTTTCTGTGAATGCCAGCCCCCCTGTTCTGGACCTGCTTCTTCCGGTCGGAATCTCTTTTTATACTTTTCAGACAGCGGGTTATATCATAGATGTTTACCGGGGGGGGGTGAAAGCGGAGCGTCATTTTGGCTATTATGCCCTGTTTGTCTCGTTCTTTCCGCAGCTTGTGGCCGGGCCGGTGGAACGGGCAGAAAACCTGCTGCCGCAGCTGAAATCAGCAAAAAACTTTGATGAATCCAGGTTCATAAGCGGGCTAAAGGCCATGCTGTGGGGATATTACAAAAAGCTTGTGGTGGCTGATACGCTGGCTGTATATGTAAACCAGGTATACGGGAGTCTGGAAGATTACGAAGGGCCTGCGCTGGCAGCGGCGGTATTCTTTTTCTCGCTTCAGGTTTACTGTGATTTTTCGGGGTATTCGGATATTGCAATTGGGACGGCAGAGCTTTTCGGCATCCGCTTCCTGGATAATTTTGCGGCCCCGTATTTTGCGGTGTCCGTTCAGGAATTCTGGAAACGGTGGCATATCTCGCTGTCTTCCTGGTTCCGGGATTACGTGTATATCCCGCTGGGCGGGAGCAGGTGCACTGTGGCGGTAAGATGCCGAAATCTGCTCGTGACTTTCCTGGCAAGCGGCATCTGGCACGGGGCAGGATGGACATTTATGGCATGGGGTGCCCTGCACGGGCTTGCCCAGGCCGCGGAGGTGCTGATGCGGGGACCGCTGGAAAAGCTGCGGCGTTTGAAAGCCGGGAGATTTGTTATGCGGGCGGCAGTGTTCGGGTTCTGTACCGCGGCATGGGTCTTTTTCCGGGCGGACAGCCTGGGCGATGCATGGTATGTGCTGTCTCATATGTCAGATGGCATTGCTTCGCCTGTTTCCTATGTCCGCAGCGGGTGCATCAGCCTCGGGATTGATAAATTCAGGCTGATTTACCTTGCAGTCCTTATATTTATCCTGATGGCAGCAGATTATGGTTTATACCGGAATAAGGGGCACAAAACCGGGCGCATGGAGGCTCTTATGAAAAACCGGGCGGCTGAATGGGCGCTGTATGTTATGCTTGGCGTTCTGATAGTTTTGTTTTCCCAGAAAGGAGAGGCGGCTGAATTTATTTATTTTCAGTTCTGATTATTATAGAGGATATGAGAAAACTGACATGGAAAATCCTGGCATACCTTCTGTGCACAGGGATGGTGATAACCGGAATCAATGCATGGTACCGGGGCAGGGCCGCTGATACAGACTATACCGGGAAGTTTCAGGACATGCCGGGAAAAATTCAGGTATGTAATTTTGGTTCCAGCCATGGCATGTACGGGTTCAGCTATGACAGCCTGCAGCAGTACCGCTGCTTTAATTTTGCACTCAGTTCGCAGATGCTTTCTTATGACATCCGGCTGCTGGAAGTTTATAAAAGCCGCATTCAGGAAGGCGCGGCTGTGTTCATTCCAGTTTCTTACTTTTCACTGTTTGGAAAAGCGGAAGAACTGACAGGAGATTTTGAGTCCAAAAACAGAAGGTATTATAAGATACTGCCGCGGGACAGGATAAAAAACTACCGGCTGGAAACGGATATCTGCGAGAGGATTTTTCCGGTGCTTTCGGCTTATGAAAATATCCTCAAAGCGTTTGTGCAGGGGGAAGGCAGAAGGGCGCCGGCCATGGAAGAATGGCAGAAAAAGGCTTCGGATATATACCTTGGGGAAAATGCCCGGGCAGCGGCTGTGCGCCATATTGTCACAGATAAGCTGGATGAAGACGGGAACAGGATTTACAACCGCGAAGAAATCAGCGCTCTGTACGGGCTGATTGCACAGTGCAGAAAAATAGGCGCCAGGCCGGTGCTTGTGACAACGCCGTACCTGAAAGAATACCGGGACGCGGTCAGCAGCCTGGACAGCCGTTTTTATGAGGATTTTTACCGTCTGGCGGATGGGATAGCAAAGAGAACCGGGACAGAATATTATGATTATTCATCGGATAAGCGTTTTGCGGGGCATCTGGAATTATTTATGGACGGCGACCATTTGAATAAAGACGGGGCACAGATGTTTGTGGAAATTTTAGCAAAGGAAGTTATTGAAAAGGAATCAGATATATGTATGAGAAAATAAATCAGGATATAAGCCGGGTAAATGCGATTCAGATTCCATTTGCAGATTTTTGCCCAATGCATCAGGAAATACGAAACGGGCTGGATGAAGCATATCGCAGGGTCATGGATAAGAGCCGTTTTATCCAGGGAGAAGAATTAAGCTTATTTGAACAGGAGTTTGCTGCGTACTGCGGGACAAAATACTGTGTCGGCACTGCGTCCGGGCTGGATGCCATATACCTGATTCTGAGGGCATATGGCATCGGGCCCGGGGATGAGGTGCTTGTGCCTGCCAATACGTTTATCGCGACTGCTCTGGCGGTTACCTATGCAGGCGCGGTTCCTGTGTTTGCAGAACCGGATATCAGGACTTATAATCTTGACCCGCAGCGGATGGAAGAAAGGATTACTAATAGGACAAAAGCAGTCATTACCGTGCATCTGCAGGGAAGGACGGCAGATATGGATGCCATACATGCGGCGGCCCGAAAGCACGGGCTGCTTGTCATCGAAGATGCCGCTCAGGCGCACGGGGCAGCATATAAGGGAAAAAGGGCGGGCTCTCTTTCTGATGCGGCTGCGTTCAGCTTTTATCCCGGGAAAAACCTCGGCGCGCTCGGAGACGGGGGATGTGTTGTAACAGACAGCCGGGAAACTGCAGACAGAGTGCGTGCGCTTGGCAATTACGGCTCGGATTATAAATACCACCATATTTATCAGGGAACAAACAGCAGGCTGGATGAACTTCAGGCAGCGTTTCTGCGCGTCAAGCTGCGGTACCTGGATAAATGGAACCGGGAGAGGAAAAGAATTGCAGCAAAGTATCAAAGGGGGATTGTAAGCCCGGATATTATCCTGCCGCTGCCAGATTCGGAGGAATATTCCCATGTGTACCATGTGTTTGCGATACGGCATGAAAAAAGGGATGAGCTGGAAGCTTATTTAAATGCGCACGGAGCAGGGACGGTCAGGCATTATCCCATTCCGGTACATCTGCAAAAGGCGTATGAAAGTCTGGGATATGTACCAGGAGATTTCCCGGTCGCGGAAAAAATCAGCAGCACGGTGCTCAGCCTGCCGCTGTATTATGGAATGACAGAAAGGGAAACAGATACGGTGATACGGCTTGTGAATCGCTTTGCATGACAGACTCTTAATCCCGCTTTTAAATACCTGGCATAAGAGAAATGGAAAAAAGACTGTCTGCTGCTGATATCAGACATATCATATCGGCAGCAGACAGTCTTTTGTTTTCTTTATGGTACTTCTTACTTCATTTACTTATCATCAGCGTGCATACTCCCGGCGTTTTTCCAGGTGGCAGTAAGCAGTGCCGTATTTGGTATATCCGCTTGCAGAATAAGAAATCTCGTTTGGTTCTGTATCCGCACACGCTTCTTTCAGTACGCTTTCAAAACTCTGGTTCTGTCTTTTTTCGCGGCGCTTTTCGTCTTTCTGTTTAGAAGCAGTGTCGCGAAGGCTTGTTACAAAAATCACGTTTTCAATCCGAAATAAACTATTAACATATGCTGCTTTACTCCCCTCCCTGGTTGTAAATTTCAACAGTTGCCACACCATGCGCATGATGTCCGAAACACATTCGAAAATCCGTTTTCTTTTGTGTTCTTATTATTCATATCGGCAGATATGCAGATTTCTTAACCGCGGAATCAGAATAAAGAAAAATTTTTTCAGACTGTTTCCCGAAGATTTTTAAAAGCCTGCAGATACGAATAAGGAATCACAAGGTTTCCTTTTCCGATTCCAAGATGAATGTCCGGCTTGTTTTTTCCATGAAAGTCCGAACCTCCGCTAATCAGCAGTCCGAATTCCTCTGCCAGTTTCCGCATATTTTTTTCGTCTTCCTGCGTATTTTCGGAATAAACAGCTTCTATGCCGCACATTCCGGCTTCCTTCATTTCACGAATCATCTGTTTTAATTCTTCCCAGTCAAGCTGGCACAATACCGGATGCGCCAGGACAGCAAGTCCTCCGGCTTCCCGAATCAGCTTTACAGCTTCCACAGGAGTAATTTTCGGGCGCTGAATAAAACAGCAGCAGTTCTCTCCAAGGTATTTTGCAAACGCGGTTTTAGTATCCGGCAGCTGCCCTGTTTCGCATAAATATCTGGCAAAATGGGCGCGTGTCAGCACGCTGTCAGGAAACTTTTCAGCCAGCTTTTCGATTGTAATAGAAAAACCTTCTTCCGCAAGGCGCTTCGCCATGCGTACATTGCGGGTATCGCGGAAATCCCTGAATTCTTCCAGCTTTGCTTTTAATGCCGGGTGCTCTTTTGATGCATAGTAGCCGAGCACATGAATTTCACGGTCTTTGTAATCAGCAGAAATTTCAACACCGGCAACCAGTTCCATATCCAGCCTGCAAGCGGCATCAGCAGCTTCTTCGATACCGTCCATCGTATCGTGGTCGGTTAACGCTATCGCACAAAGTCCGGCTTGTTTTGCCTCGGATAAAAGTGCAGAAGGACTGAACGTGCCGTCTGAGGCAGAAGAGTGAACGTGCATGTCTATGATGCGTGTATCGGTCATAATGGTAATCTCCTTTTCTGATAACAGGCGTATTTTTCAGGCAGTATGCTGTTATCTTTTTATTTCATGTATCAGACTGTTTTCTATCATATCATAGAAACAGGCGCTGGGCAAATATAAAGTTTTCAAATATTTCTGGAGGATGAAAATCAGATGTTCCATGAAAATTCTGTATGATATAATTAGCTTGAAAATTTTGCATAATCTGATATAATGAAAATATCAACTGAAAAGAGGGCTGTTGTGCATGAGTGAGAGAGAACAGGCAAAGCAGATCATTGATCGGCTTCCTGAATATAAAATAGGTAATTTACTTTTATTTTTAAAGGGAATGCAATTTGATGATGATATGGAAGATGATTTATATTGTCAGAAATTGTATGAGGATTACCTGAACGACCCCGATTCTGAAAAGGATAAAGATTATACGCTTGAAGAGTGCAAAAAAGAATGGGGAATTGATTAATGTATCAGATTGTTATAAAGAAGAAAGCAAAAAAATTTATTGATAAGCTGTCAGTTAGTGAAAGAAAGCGTGTTATTTTTGCTATAGAAAAGCTGCCGAATGGGGAAGATATAAAAAGACTGCAAGGGTATGACGGGCTGCTGAGGCTTCGTGTTGGCGATTATCGGATTATTTATACGATAAATAATACAAAATTAATTATCTATGTTGTAGATGCCGGAAGCCGTGGAGATATATACAAAAAATATTGATGTCAAAACTTTGTTTAAACTGCTGCTTTCGATAAATAAAAAAAGGGATTGACTTCCAACTCTCCCTGTGTTATTCTATATTCGTTGTAAATACAAAGTAGGGTATCCACTCTCACCTTAGCACAAAAGCGTGACTAAGCGTTCATAATGACAATACGGGTTCAGCCAGCTGAATCATGTCTTTGAAAGTGGATGTTCTGCCTATCCACTTTATTTTTTTGGAGGTGTAAAACCATTAGTGATTTAATGATTAATGAACAGATCCGTGACAGGGAAGTTCGCTTAATTGGTGAAGACGGACAGCAGCTAGGAATCATGTCCGCAAAAGAAGCAATGAAACTTGCGCAGGAGGCAGAACTTGATTTGGTAAAGATTGCTCCGACCGCGAAACCGCCGGTATGCAAAATTATTGATTATGGAAAGTACCGTTATGAACTGGCAAGAAAAGAAAAAGAAGCCAGAAAGAAGCAGAAGGTGGTTGAGCTTAAGGAAGTACGCCTTTCGCCAAATATTGATTCCAATGATTTGAATACCAAAATTAATGCTGCCAGGAAGTTTATTTCAAAAGGAAACAAGGTAAAAATAACGCTTCGTTTCCGAGGACGTGAGATGGCTCACATGCAGTCTAGCAGGCATATCCTGGATGATATTGTCAAGGAGCTTGAAGAGGTAGCAGTAGTGGAAAAGGCGCCAAAAGTCGAAGGACGTGCAATCAGCATGGTGCTGGCAGAGAAAAAATAAAAGATCACATCGATTAACTTAAGGAGGCCAAGAACAATGCCAAAAATGAAAACAAAAAGATCAGCCGCTAAACGCTTTAAGGTAACGGGATCAGGAAAACTGAAAAGAAACAAAGCATACCATAGACATATCTTAACAAAGAAATCTCCGAAGACAAAGAGAAATCTCAGAAAATCAGCGATTGTAGATGCATCGAATGTTAAGAACATGAAACAGATTTTACCATACATTTAAGCAGTGAAGGAGGAAATCAGATATGGCAAGAATAAAAGGCGGCTTAAACGCTAAGAAAAAGCATAAAAAAGTATTGAAATTAGCAAAAGGTTACAGGGGAGCGCGTTCCAAACAGTACCGTGTAGCAAAACAGTCTGTTATGAGGGCGCTGGCATCTGCTTACAGAGGACGTAAGGAAAGAAAGAGACAGTTCCGCAGCTTATGGATTGCACGTATCAATGCTGCCGCAAGAATGAACGGTATTTCCTACAGCAGATTTATGCATGGATTAAAGCTGGCAAATATTGATTTAAACCGTAAAGTATTAGCTGATATGGCTGTAAATGATGCAGAAGGCTTTGCAAAATTAGCAGAGATTGCAAAAGAAAAAGCAGCCTGAATCAGGACTATTTTCATAAATACTGCCCCCGCTGGCATCAGGCGGTATCAGAAGAGAGTTCTCTTTTCTGACGCCGGATGCCGGACGGGGGCTTTTGATGTCTGCGTTAGAAAAAGAAGAATGAGGAAGCTGCTAAGATGAGAGAATCATTTGAAAAAAATAAGAAGGGTATTCTATTGATGCTGACTGCGGCTGTTTTTGCATGTATTGGACAGCTTTTATGGAAGCTTTCTGTGACAGACGGGACGCTGTTTCTGCTGGCAGGATTTGTGCTGTATGGCATCGGGGCGCTTTTGATGCTGAAAGCGTACCGGTTCGGGAGCGTATCGGTGCTGCAGCCTATGCTGAGTACAAATTATGTGCTGAGCGCGGTGCTGGGATTTCTGATTTTGAAGGAACCGATGACAGTGCAGAAGGCGGCCGGGATTGTCATTATTACAATCGGCGTGATACTGATTGGCGGAGGGGATGAATCGTGATATTTTTTGTACTGATTTTATGCATGACACTGATGGGCGCGGCAGCTTCGGTATTTTTAAAGAAAGCATCTGGCAGCGAGGGAATTTTGCAGATGCTTGCGAATCGTAATTTATATATCGGCGGATTTTTGTATGCGGCGGCTGCCGGGGTGAATATTCTTGTGCTGCGGTATCTGGATTATTCTGTGGTACTGCCGCTTACCTCGGTTACTTATATCTGGACCATGGCGCTGTCTTATCTGATACTGAAAGAAAAAATTACAGGAAAGAAAGTGCTGGGGGTTTTGTGCATTGTAGCGGGGGCTGTCTGCGTTGTGCTTTAGGTCTTTCCATTATTCTTTCTGTTTGTATTCCCGCGGAGACATGCCTTTTGCTTTCTTAAAGGCTTTGGAAAAATAAAGGCTGCTTTCAAAACCGACAGAATTTGCAATCGCTGTTACCGACAGGCTGGAATGCCGCAGCAGATAACAGGCCTGCTTAATGCGGAACTGGGACAGATATTCTTTGGGAGAAAGCTGCAGTACAAGCTCAAAGGAACGGAAGAGATGGCTGCGGCTTAAGCCCACATGGTCAGCAATGTCTTCGACCGTAATCGGATAGGAGTAATTTGCGCTGATAAATTCGATTGCTTTCTGTACATAGGTATGGTAATTATTCTGTACAGGCGCATGGCTGGCTCCTTTGATAAAAAGCGCTAATGCCGTGTACAGCCGTCCTGTCATTTCTACCGCGCTTTCAAAATCCTTTCCGCGGGCCTCGTAAATATGAAGCAGCTGGTGCGTGATTTCCTTTCCGTATGGCGTGTCGGATACAAACGGATGGGAAGGCGAAAAATCGGTGGCCTTTAAAATAATCGGGGCATCGGAACCGTTAAAGCCGACCCAGGCATATTCCCATGGCTCCCTGGCATCTGCCGTATAGGAAATTTCGGTACCGGGATAGACTAAAAAGGAATCTCCGGCTTTGAGCCTGAAATCGTTCTGCTTTACGTTCAGACAGCCTTTGCCGGAAATGATATGATGAATCAGATAATGGTCACGCACGCCGGGGCCCCACTGGTAAAGCGGGTCGCATTTTTGATATCCGACATTGTAGACCGCGAGGGATACGAGTTCTTTTTCCGTTGATTTATAAGAGTTTTTATAGTTTGTGTGCATGGTGCATAAATCCTCCCGGAATATTTTTGACAGCTAAAAAGATTATAATATGCTGTCTGTCTGAATGCAACAAAATTACATATTTATTATACATTTTTTTCTATACATTTTGGGCGCACAGGGTTAAACTAAGAGCATCAGAAATGAAAAACCTGACAGCGGCCCGCAGAAATGCGAAGGATATGGTGCGGGTTTTCAGGAAGCAAAGGAAAGGAGAACGAATTATGTCAGTATTAGTAACAGGCGGAGCAGGGTATATCGGGAGCCATACATGTGTGGAGCTTTTAAATGCAGGCTATGAGGTTATAGTGCTGGATAACCTGAGCAATGCAAGCGAAAAATCTCTTGAAAGGGTAAAACAGATTACCGGAAAAGATGTAAAATTTTACAAGGGCGATATTTTAGACCGGGAAATTCTCGAAAAGCTTTTTACGGAAAATACAATTGACAGCTGTATTCATTTTGCCGGATTAAAGGCAGTCGGCGAGTCCGTACAAAAGCCATGGGAATATTACAACAACAATATTTCGGGAACACTGACGCTTGTGGACGAAATGAGAAAGCATAACTGCAAAAACATTATCTTTTCATCTTCGGCTACTGTATACGGCAATCCGGCGCAGATTCCGATTACCGAGGAATGTCCGAAGGGAGAATGTACCAATCCTTATGGCTGGACAAAATCCATGCTGGAGCAGGTTCTGACCGATATTCAGAAAGCGGACCCGCAGTGGAATGTGATTCTGCTTCGCTATTTTAATCCGATTGGCGCGCACAAGAGCGGGCTGATGGGCGAAAATCCAAACGGGATTCCAAACAATCTGATGCCGTATATTACCCAGGTAGCAGTCGGAAAGCTGAAAGAACTGGGTGTATTTGGAAATGACTATGATACGCCGGACGGAACCGGGGTTCGGGATTACATTCACGTTGTCGACCTTGCGGTGGGACATGTAAAGGCATTGAAAAAGATTGAGGAACATGCGGGGCTGTGTGTTTATAATCTGGGCACGGGACATGGATACAGCGTGCTTGATATTGTGAAGAATTTTGAAAAGGCGAATGGCGTGAAGATTCCGTATGTAATAAAACCGCGCCGTGCAGGGGATATTGCAACGTGTTATTCGAATGCTGATAAGGCGGAGAAGGAACTTGGCTGGAAGGCTGAGAACGGAATTCTGGAGATGTGCGAGGATTCGTGGAGATGGCAGAAAAATAATCCGAACGGCTATGAGGAATAAACAGACGGACGGAAGTTTATGAATACACGGACGACGGGAGAGGGGAGCTGGCTGTTCTTTTGGCGGCGGTTTCGGAATGCTCAGGGCTTTAACATTTTTTCAATGTCCCGGGAAGCCGGGGCAGCTTCCCGTCACCTGTCGTCCGCAAAGCCGTATATTTCTCATTATCTGGACTGCTGCCTGGATAGCAAAAAAATTTGAAAAAAATTGTAAAAAACACTTGCATTATATGCCAGGCTGTGCTATTATAATATCAGTTCGGGTCCGTTGGTCAAGCGGTCAAGACGCCGCCCTCTCACGGCGGAAACACGGGTTC
>CANDJC010000043.1 GCA_947384955.1 uncultured Eubacterium sp.
AATTGCATAATCCAGATTTTAACCGTGTGCAATTCGAGGCGGTTAAAAATGAGGCAGGATTAAATCGTTTTGTAATGACGCCAGCTAAGTGGATTACACAGATGAATGCCATTGGCATCGTTTCAAAAGCGGGACGATATGGCGGAACATATGCTCATAGTGATATTGCTATGTCGTTTGCAACATGGATTTCTCCTGAATTTCAATTGTATATTATGAAAGATTACAGGAGATTAAAGACAGACGAGAATAGTCGATTATCTTTGAACTGGAATTTGAATAGAGAAATTTCTAAATTGAATTACAGGATACATACAGATGCAATTAAGGATAATTTGATTCCGCCAGAATTATCACCTGCACAGATGGCGTATACCTATGCTAATGAAGCAGATTTGCTGAATGTTGTTTTGTTTGGAAAAACAGCAAAGCAGTGGAAAGATGAGAATCCGACTGTAAAAGGAAATATGCGGGATGTGGCAACACTGAATCAATTATTAGTGCTTGCGAATCTGGAAAGTTATAATGCTGTTTTGATTAATCAGGGGAAGAATCAGAGAGAACGAATGGAATTGCTTCGGCAGTTAGCAGTACAACAGTTACAAACATTGGAGGCAGTAAGTTTGAATAATCTTCCCCAATTAACAGATAAAACATAATTTTAAAATTGTATTTTGTGATAATGTTAATTTGAACAAAGCACATATAAAATATTTGGAAAATCATCTTTATATTTCGGCGAAAGAATTTAAAAGATACGAAGTAGTAAACAATAATGTGCCTGCAGAAGCATCAATATGGGAATCTGGTAATACCGTTGAGTGTGTCGTGTTGATGTCACGGGTGGAGAAATGAAATAGCGGAAAAGTGCAGAAAACAAAGGGTTTCCGGGAGTTGGAACAGTTTGGGAAAATTGTTCCGGCTCTCGGATTTTTTGTTTGTTGTATTGTGCGGAAACATATCCACTGCTTTTTGGGTGGGATAGCTGAGCTGACAGGTTAGATATAGGGTATGTTATGGAGATAGGATTGTTAAGGGCAGGCTGAGTGGATAATTTAGTGATATGGTGTGTCTTGTATGTTGCTGGTCAATCCGTGATTAAATATCAGATTGAAAAATATTGAATCTGCAAATTTATGCTTGCTATTGCCGGGCTGTCCTCATATAATTCATGACAATAAAGCTGGAGAAAACAGGCGGTGATGTATTGAGAAACCGGGTAATATGCAGATGGTTTTAGAAGATACAAAAAATAAAAAATTTGAAAATCTCCATAATAGATTCAAAAAAGTATGTTATGATTCCATATCAGGAGGTGGCTCTATGCAAAATATTTTAATTGTAGAGGACGATTTATCTATACAAGCGTTGCTGCATGATTTCATACAGGAAGCCGGATATAGTGTTGTATTGGCGGCTGACGGGGTGGAAGCCCTTGCCAGATATTCCGAACAGACCTTTGATTTGATACTGCTTGATATTATGCTCCCCAAAATAGATGGGTACGGCGTTTGTGAGGTTATCCGTCAAAAATCAGATGTACCCATTATCATGCTCACAGCATTGGATGACGAAGAAAACCAGCTTAAGGGGCTGGACTTACAAGCTGATGATTATATCACAAAGCCTTTTTCTATGCCTGTATTGCTGCGGAAAATTGCCGCTGTTTTACGCCGTTCTTCAAAGCAGAATGATATTCCTCAGACTATGAACTATAAGGATTTAACACTGGATTTAGATGGGTACAAGGTTTATACAAAAGGAGAAAACATTGATTTAACGCCCCGCGAGTTTGAAATACTGCGGGAACTGCTGATACATAAGGGCAGAATTTTAACGAGGCAAAACCTGTTACAAACCTTATGGAAGTATGAGTTTTTTGGAGAAGAACGAATTATTGATACACACATAAAGAACCTGCGAAAAAAACTTGGCGCTGCTGACTACATAGAAACGATTAGAGGGGTGGGATATAGAATTGATAAGGAAGATTAAAAGCCGATTGTCTGTTAAAGTTTTTTTGCTGACATTGTTATTGATAGCGGTGTGCTGTTTTACAACATATAGTTTCATTTTACAGGCTGCCCCCAAAAACTATCAGTATGACATAGAAGATGTCGATTTGGAGATTAGTTTTTTGCCAAATGAATTATCGAAAACCGAAAAGGAATACGCTTATATCTTTCTTGAAGACGAGTCTGACTGGATAGAGGAACAATACGAAAATGAATTTGAGCTGCATTTCTTTCAGTCTGACGGACAGGAAGTGAGCTTACATGATATTAACCAACTTGTCGGTGGGCAGATTACAGATTTTGATAAAGTTGAAAAAACAAAACCCTACACCGCTTCATTTGCTGATAGCGATTCGATTTATACGTTATTGGTAACAAGGAATACTGCAAAACATACCCAGACAGAAGAAGCGATACAAGGGACGCTCCCGGTGCTTTGCCTTGTCGTATTGTTAGGTTCTATCATTTCAGCCTTTTTCTATTCATGGTATATGACTGCGCCTATTAAGAAAGTGAGCAAACTTTCAAAGCAAATGGCAGATATGGATTTTAGCGGATTTTGTTCTGCCGGGCGCACTGATGAAATAGGCGTGTTATCTGACAGCCTGAATACACTCTCCCGGAAATTGGTGGTGGCTCTTTCTGAATTGCAGGAAGCCAATCAAAAGTTACAAGCTGACATTGACATGGAAAGGCAGCTTGAAAAACAGCGGGTAGAATTTTTTGCAGCAGCTTCCCATGAATTAAAAACGCCTATCACCATTATCAAAGGACAGCTTCAAGGTATGCTCTATCAAGTGGGACGCTATAAAGACCGGGAAACATATCTTGCACAGTCTTTGGAAATTACGGACACTTTGGGAAAAATGGTACAGGAGCTTTTAACAATATCCCGATTAGATACTCCGGGTTATACTTGCAAAAAAAGCAATCTTAATCTTAGCAATTTCATAATTGACCGCATTACAGTGTTTGAAGATTTATTCATGCAAAAGGATTTGACAGTTGAACAATCCATATCCCCGGAGATTTATATTTTAGGCGATATGCAGCTACTTCAAAAAGCATTGGATAATCTTTTGGGAAATGCGGCGGCGTATTCGGGAGCCGGAAATCAAGTATTGATAAAGTTATGGAAAGAAACTGAAACAACCACCCTTACGATTGAGAATACAGGCGCACATATCCCCGACGAAGCTATTTCCAAACTGTTTGAACCATTTTACAGGGTAGACCAGTCAAGAAACAGGCAGACAGGCGGTACAGGTTTAGGATTGTATATTGTAAAAACAATTCTTGATTTGCATGGTGCGAAAATTGAAATTGCTAATACTATTCAAGGTGTTATCGTTGACCTGCAGTTTTAGCACTTATATTTCAAAGGCGGCGAGCAGTTAGCCTGCCGCTTTTTCTAACGCAGATTTGCGTTTCTCCACATAAAAAACATACTCAATTCAAAGCAGATTCAAGTTAGGGCGGTATTCTTTAACTGTACCTGGATATAGGTAAACAACAAATAAATATGTTGACAAAAACCGTTGTTCACAGAAAGGAGATTACTATGAAAAAATGTTTACCCATCATCTCTGCTGCCCTCTTAATGGTAAGTGCGCTAACAGGATGCGCAGGACAAAATTTTTCGCCCGAACAAAACAATGCTGCTGTGCAGAGTGATGAAACTACTATTAGCCAGCCTGTAGCGTCAACAACCGGGGCTTCAAGCCCGATCGTTTCCCCTAATGCGTCTGCTGCATATGAAAAACTGACTGCATACAAGACCGAGGGCTACGAAAAGCAAAGCATAGCCGATTTTAACGAGGCACTTGCTTCCACACCCAATGAATTGACAGAGTTCCTTGCCGCAGTAGCTGATGTGGGCAGCACCATATCCCGTGATGACGAAAACTATGATTTCTTTAACACAACAATAAGCTTTTCTTCACATGAATTATATTGCGAGCATATGGGAGAAGAATTTACATTTAATATGCCGCTCTCCAGACAAAGCAGACCATGCAGCTATTTGGACGAGGACGGGGAGACGGTATATGATTTTACCTGTTTCGTTGAGGCGAATGCTGCTTATTCTATCAACGCCCCGGAACTTGTAACGGTAGCAGAACGGGATAAGGCGTTGCTGACATTCAAAGAAGAAATGCAAAATTACTTGAATGGTCTAAGTGAAGAAGAAATTGTGGGCGGCGATATCAAAAAAATGCTTAAGACCAAGTCCGCTGAACTTGCAAATAGCTTGTCTGCCCCAAATATGAAACTATCGCCTTGTGACATTTATATGATTGAAATTCACAATGCCGGAACAGAAATCACTAAATAAAAATGAAATTACTTTATCTGAAAGTCACCGTCAGGGTATCAGAGGATGAAACTGTTACCCTCAAGGATTATAAAGCTCTCCAGAAAGAGAACCAGCGTCTTAAGATTGAGAATGAAATATTAAAAAAAGCGACCGCCATATTCGCAAAAGAACAACAGCCTATTACTAGGCTCTGGTTCGTGAACCTTCAAATAAGCGTAAGGAGTACGAGGAATTTGCCAGGAAAGTGAAACAGGTATATGATGACTCAAAACAAAGGTACAGGGCTGTCAAAATATGCCGCGTACTGAATGATAACGGCATGCCCTGCAGCGTCAAGAGGGTGCAGAGGCATATGGCAGAACAGGGACTGCGCTCCATCGTAGTGAAGAAATACAACCACCATGCCAATCATGGAAGCATCCCGGATGATAAGAAAAATATTCTGGGACGTAATTTTGGAACGGAGACCATCAACCAGAAATAAAGTAAAACGGCTATCTCCTACAGCAAATAGGGGATAGCCAGCTTTAATTGTAATACAATTAGTTTCCGGTGACAATCATCGGACATGCTCAAATCCTATAACTGTCTCTAACCTGATTATAAATGATACCTTGCTCATTTGCAAACGTTAATTTAGGAAATGGGATGCGTTTTTCACATTCTCACTGATTAATCTGTTTTAAGTATCTGAAAACTTCATACAGAGGTTTTGGTGCTGTTTTTCATACACTAAACGGAATACGATTACAGTATCTGTTTTTTCTCAAATGTTCTTAATCTCAATTCTGCTATCTCTGCTGTTATGAGGCCGGCATCATCCATTTTTCCTTCCTCCGAAGCCATTTCAGTCTTTCAATTTATCAGACTGCCTCTGCGAAAGATACGCAAGTCCTCTAAGCAAAAAATACGACACTGCCGAAAGAATGATAAAAAAGCATACTGCTGCTGCGACAGCCTGCGGGGCAGCCACGTTTTTCTTTAATATCAGGAAAAACAGGATACTAAATATTCCTGCACAGATTATGCTGACAATCAGGTCTTTCTTTGGGGTGCTTTTCACAATTGTTCCATTCCATGCTCCATTTTTTACAGTGCTGAAAATATAAATCAGACCTCCGGTGAGTAAAATTACTGTTTCTCCGATAATAAGGGACAGATTTCCTGTCATAAACATTTGTATTACAATTGTTACGACACATGCCAAAAACATAATGCCAAATGAAAGGCTTCCGGCTTTTGCTGCCCTCTGTTTTTCCAGTTCAGTATAGTCGGAAACTTTTAATAATGTTTCTTTTAATTCGTTATCCATATGCTCACTTTTCCTTTCTCCATTTAAAATTTCTTTGATTTCCACATCGTAGTATTCAGAAATCTGCACTAAAATACTAAGGTCTGGCAGATTGGTTCCTGTTTCCCATCTGGAAACAGTTCTTCCTGAAACACCCAGAATTTCCGCCAGATGCTCCTGCGTGATTCCTTTTTCACTGCGAAGCTGTTTTAAAAAATATCCGATTTCTTTTGGATTCACAAGTTTTCCTCCTTTCGCATACAGACTACCTTTTTCTGGCACCGGAGAACACGACACAAAGCGGGAAATGCCGCTGATTTTGCACCAGACAACAGTGTCTATGCGGTTTTTATTGCTTTTTTTGACCCTGGACGGGCGTTTATACCCATTATATCGGGATTCCTGCTGACGGTGATAAGTCTGCTTGACAAAACAGCAGTATCATATTAAAATGAAAGCGGACACTTGCATAAGGATAAGAATAAGTATAAGTATAAGTATAAGTATAAGTATAAGGAGGATGCCCTGGATGGATGAAACCAGTCAGAAAATTATAGATGCCGCAATGTCACTGGTCAGAGATAAAGGATACGCAGCGACTACGACAAAGGATATTGCAAAGACAGCCGGTGTAAATGAATGCACGCTGTTTCGCAAGTTTAAGTCAAAGAAAGACATTGTGCTGCGTGGTGTTGAGCAGGAAAAATGGCGGGGAAATCTTACACCGGAGATATTCAGGAATGTTCAATGGGAGCTTGGACCGGATTTGGAAATGTTTATGACAAAATATATGGAAAAGATGACGCCGGATTTTGTCAGGCTGTCTATCGGTCTCAGAGCGCCGCAGATTTATGAGGAGGCAGCCCCTCTTGTGATGAAAGTACCCCAGGCTTTCTTATCTTCACTGATACAGTATTTTCAGGAGATGGAACAGAGGGGGAAGCTTGCGCATATGGATTTTGAGTGTCTGGCCCTGATTATTTTTTCCAGTACCTTTGGATATACATTTCTGAGTGCATCCTTTGATAAAAAACTGTTTAAAACTGGCAGGGAGCAGTATATTAAACAGACAGTGGCAGCTTTTATTCAGGGACTGCCTGGGTGGAAATAAAGTTACGGTACTGTCAAGGGATAGTACCGTAAAAAAATACACAGTAAGCAAGCAAGTACATGCATTAAAAAGGAGGAATATGCTATGCAGATTACCGGAGCAGAATTATTTGTAAAAGCCTTATTGGAAGAAAATGTGGATACGCTTTTTGCTTATCCGGGAGGCCAGGCAATTGATTTGTTCAATGCGCTTTATGGCGAAGAAGGAATACAAGTCATTCTTCCGCGTCATGAACAGGGGCTGATTCATGCTGCCGATGGATATGCACGTTCGACAGGAAAAACGGGAGTATGCCTTGTGACAAGCGGGCCGGGAGCAACGAATCTGGTTACGGGAATAGCGACCGCAAACTATGACAGCGTTCCCCTGGTTTGTTTTACAGGCCAGGTTCCGACACATCTGATTGGAAATGATGCGTTTCAGGAGGCTGATATTGCCAGGATTACGAGAAGTATCAGCAAGTACGCAGTTACAGTCCGAAAGAGGGATGAGCTGGCTGACATAATAAAGAAGGCCTTTTATATTGCCAGGTCTGGCAAGCCGGGCGTTGCAGTGGTGGACCTGCCGAAGGATATCCAGCAGGCTTTGGGAAGCGATGTGTATCCGCAAAGCGCAAAAGTCCGCGGATATAAACCGAATCCAGCGGTTCACGCCGGGCTGATTAATAAGTCACTGGACTGCCTTAAAAGGGCAGAACGTCCGATTTTTCTGTTAGGCGGAGGAGTTAATATTGCCCGTGCCAATGAAGAAATGACTGCTCTGGCAGAAAAAACAGGCATACCGGCTGTGACAACGATTATGGGAAAAGGAGCAATACCCACAAATCATCCTCTGTATGTGGGAAATCTTGGCATTCATGGAAGCTATGCTGCGAATACAGCAGTCAGTGAATGCGATGTATTGTTTTCCATCGGGGTCCGTTTCAATGACCGTATTACTGGCAGAATCAGTGAATTTGCCAGGGGAGCTGTGATAATTCATATAGATATTGAACCGGCATCTATTTCAAGAAATATAAAAGCGGACATTCCGATTGTAGCGGATGCGAAAAATGCAGTTACCGAACTGCTTGAAAGAACGCCGGAATTTAATTTCAAAGAATGGAGAATCCGGATTGACGAGTGGAAGAAGCAGAAACCGCTTGAAATAAAGCAGACAAGTGTGTCAGGAGTAACACCGCATGCAGTTATCCAGAAAATCAATCAGGTCTTTACCAATGCGGTCATTACAGCCGACGTTGGACAAAACCAGATGTGGACTGCACAATTTCTTGAACTGACAGACAAAAAGCAGATGCTGACCTCCGGAGGGTTTGGCACGATGGGATATGGTTTTCCAGCGGCACTCGGAGCCAGACTGGGAAATCCGGACAAAGATGTCGTTACAATCTGCGGCGACGGCGGCATTCAGATGAATATCCAGGAAATGGCTACAGCAGTTGCTTATGAGCTGCCGGTTACGGTTTGTATCCTGAATAATGGATATTTGGGAAATGTGCGCCAGTGGCAGGAGCTGTTTTTTGACAGGCGGTATTCCAGCACTTGCCTGAGACGCCGGAAAAGCTGCCCTGTGACATGTAATACGCCGTCTGCCAGCTGCCCGGAATATACACCGGATTTCGTGCGGCTGGCAGAAAGCTACGGGGCAAAGGCAATCCGGGTTCAGAGGTATGAGGAAATTGAAAATGCATTATCAGAGGCTAAGAATACAAAGAAAATTCCTACAGTAATTGAGTTCATAATCGAACGCGAAGAAAATGTATTTCCTATTTTACCGCCGGGAAATCCGCTTAGTGACATGATTACAGGAGATGCGGGAGATGTTAAAGAAAAGATAGAACAGTCCTCCTGCCGAAAATGAGACTGGAATTACAAGAGGCAGCAGTGCACTAACTGAAGATTTATGTTATGCTGTTCTGGGAGGTGTCAGGATGTCAGACAGCCGGTTATTTAAAATATTATATTATCTTTTGGACAGGGGACGGGCTACGGCTCCCGAATTAGCAGCTGAATTTGAAGTTTCCGTAAGAACAGTTTACCGTGACGTGGAAGCATTAAGCAGTGCAGGCATTCCGGTCTATGCTGAACCGGGAAGAAATGGCGGGATATCTTTAATGCAGGATTTTATACTGGACAGGGCAGTATTATCGGAAAGCGAAAAGCAGGAGGTACTGACGGCGCTGCAGAGCATATCTGCCACAGGCTATACGGGCGGAAAAGAAATGCTGACAAAGCTATCGGCACTGTTTCATGTAAATACAAGAAACTGGCTTGAAACAGATTTTTCACGCTGGGGAAACTGCTCCGGCGATAATTCAAAATTTGAAACGTTAAAACAAGCAGTTATTCATTGCAGAGAAATCAAAATCATTTACGTGAACACGAATAATGAAACAAGCAGACGCATCGTTCAGCCATTAAAAATAACCTACAAATCAAAAGAATGGTATCTGAAGGCGTTTTGCACAGAAAAGCAGGATTTTCGCATATTCAAGCTAAACCGGATATTAGAGCTGGAATTATTAGAAAATACGTTTGTACCAAGGCCGTATCCAAAACAGGAAGATTCACACAGGGCATATCGCCAGATTGTCCTTTTATTTTCAAAAGAAGCCGCATACCGCGTCTATGATGAATTTGATGAATCAGAAATTGAATGCCTGAAAAACGGGGAGCTGCTTGTCCGTGCCAGAATGCCTGCTGATACATGGCTGACCGGTTATCTGCTTTCATTCGGGGCGCAGGCGGAAGTCATCGAACCGGAGTATTTAAAAGACGTTTTAGCCAGACAGGCACTGGAAATTTATAAAAAAAATAAAACATGACAAAGGGTGTCAGGATATGTGTGCTATACTAAATCCCATAGAAATACAGCAATATAAACAGGAAACACATTTAGAAAGAAAGAGGGAAAGAACATGAATGAAATGAATCAGAAATTTTGCCAGTGCTGCGGTATGCCTATGGGAGATACGGATGAACTGTACGGAACAAATGCTGATGGCAGCAAAAATGAGGAATACTGCAGGTACTGTTTTGAAAACGGCGGATTTACTTTTAACGGTACGATGGAGGAAATGATTGAAGTATGTGTGCCGAATATGGCTGCAGCGAATCCCGGCATGAGTGAAGAAGAAGCGAGAAACAGTATGCTTGCATGGTTTCCGACACTGAAACGGTGGAAAAATTAAGTAAATGCCGTCTGACGGTTTCAAAGATGCCCGTTATTGGTCTGTGTGACTGATAGCGGGCATTTATTTCTGCGCTAAGCGAATGACACTGTCCGTAAATCATAACGATAGGCTGAAGCTATGTAAAAGGATAGAAGATAAGTATTTGCTATTGAGCGGCAAAAAGTTTATAATTGGCATCAGAAATAGAAGTCTGCAGCAGATACGCCGAAAGGAGGAAAACATGGCTCGTAAAGAAATCAGGCTGGAGAAAATGGTTTCATACGGAACCAAAGAAGCAGTGATTCAAAACTTAAAAGATGCGGGATGCAGTCAGGATACGATTGTATGCTGCATGGAATGTCTGGACTGCGGGAAAGAAACAGAGCTGTTAAAGCAGCTGGAAAATCACAGGAAGGGTCTTCTGCAGAAAGTGCATGAGGATGAAAAGCAGATTGACTGCCTGGATTATCTGGTATACCAGATTAACCGCTGCAGCATGATAAATGAATAAACGGAGGAAATGAAAATGAAAATTATTGAAAATCAGACTTTTGATATGGAGCGTGCCCTTTATGGCAGCAGGGATATACTGGTAAGAAACTGTTCTTTTGACGGGCCGGCAGACGGAGAGAGCGCCTTTAAAGAAGGGAAGGATATCCAGGCAGAGAACTGCTATTTTAATCTGCGCTATCCTTTCTGGCATGACAGCGGGCTTGTTATCAAAGATTCGGAAATGACAGAGCTTTGTAGGGCTGCACTGTGGTATTCTGACCATGTGGAGATTACAGGCACTAAGCTGCATGGGATAAAAGCGCTCAGAGAGTGCAGCGACGCTGTAATCAGGGACTGCGACATTATTTCGCCGGAATTCGGATGGTCAGTGCGCCGAATCCGGATGGAGAATTCTGCGGCAGTCAGTGAATATTTTATGATGCGTGCAGAAAATCTGACGTTCAAAGGCGTAAACCTGAAAGGAAAATATTCTTTCCAGTATATTAAAAATGCCGTTTTTGAAAACTGTACGTTTGATACAAAAGATGCTTTCTGGCATGGCGAAAATATTACAGTGAAGGACAGCGTGATAAAAGGCGAATATCTGGCCTGGTATTCAGACGGACTGACGCTTATTAACTGCAAAATTATCGGGACGCAGCCGTTTTGTTACTGCAAAAACCTGAAGCTGACTGACTGCGAAATGATAGATACGGATCTGGCTTTTGAAAAATCACAAGTGGAAGCGGTTATTACAACAAAGGTGGACAGCATTAAGAATCCGCGGTCCGGAAGGATTCGGCTGCCGGAAGCCGGGGAACTGATTATGGATGACCCGGAAGCGAAATGCGAGATTCTGACAGGCTGGAAGAAGGAAGATGCACAGGAGAAATGCGGGACTTTTAGAAACGGGCAGAAAAAGGACAGCAGCTGCATGTGCCGCCCGGCCTGTTAAATTACCAAAGGTTAATGAAAGACTTGAACTAAAGCGATAGCTGCTGATGCGAAACATTGGCAGTTATTTTTTTGCGCTGAAAAGAGGTGGTGCCATTGATTATCCCGCATATACGGTTTTTACCGTCGTTTTCTACAAAAAATATCGTATATCAGGCTAAAAAAATATGTAATTAAGTAAAAGTCACAAAAATAAATTAAAATTACCACGAGCATTGACTAATTAGAAAGTAAAATATATAATAAATTTAAGTAAAAATCTATGCATAGAGAAAGTAAATTACTTAATTCAGTAATCATATGGAGGGAATTTATGAAAAGAAGTCAGCGCCATTTCCGATTCCGAAGCGGTGAAAGACGGCAAGGTGTAAAAAGTGATGCGGAGCAGCCGGAATTTCAGGCGGTAAAATAAAAATCAAAAAGAAATATAAAATAAGAAATAGAACATAACAGGAGTGCAAAAAATTAAGATGATCATATTTGATGAAGCGAACAGTGTGTTTAAGCTGGACACAAATACAGTCAGTTATGTGATGGGCATTGCCGACGGGAAATACCTGGGGCATATTTATTATGGCAAAAAGCTGGAATCCACAGACCTTTCCTATCTGCTGCGCATACAGGAGCATCCGTTTGTGCCGTCGAAAAAGCCATTGGAGAAACTGTCGTTTTTAGACAGCTTTCCGATGGAATATCCGACCGGCGCTATCGGGGATTTCCGGGAAAGCTGCATAGAGATTAGAGACTGCAGCGGCCATCCGGGGTTAGAGCCGGTTTATATGGGACATCGGATTTATGACGGAAAAGAAGGGTTAAAGGGGCTGCCTGCCCTTTGGGGCGATAACTGCCAGACGCTGGAAATCACCCTCCTGGATGAATGCGCGGGGGTGAGGCTTTTGCTCTCCTACAGTGTGTTTGAGGACTGTGATGCGCTGATACGCAGCGTAAAAGTGGAAAATACCGGAAAGGATACCGTATATTTAGAACGGGCCCTGTCCGCGTGCTTAGAGATGGACGATGAAGAATATGAGATACTTTCGCTGCCTGGCGCATGGTCAAGGGAGCGGCATATAGAAAGGCAGCCGCTTTATTCGGGCAGCTTTGTAACGGAATCGGTGCGCGGAGAGTCGTCCCACCAGGATCATCCGTTTTTGGCAGCAGTTTCAAAAAACTGTACGCAGACAGCGGGGGATGTGTATGCAATGCATTTTGTATACTCCGGGAATTTTCTTGCCAAGGCGCAGCGCACCCAGTATGGGACGCTCCGCATGGTATTGGGCATCCACCCGGAGCGTTTTTGCTGGAAGCTTGGGGCAGGGGAGTCGTTTCAGGCGCCGGAGGCAGTGCTGGTATATTCGGATGAAGGCCTGGGCAGGATGACCCGCACGCTCCATGACCTGTACCGGAACCATTTAATCCGCAGCAGCTTCAGGAACAGGGAACGCCCGGTATTAATCAATAACTGGGAAGCGACCTATTTTGATTTTGATACCGAAAAGCTGCTTTCCATCGCAAGAGAATCCGCAAAGCTCGGCATCGAAATGCTGGTCATGGATGACGGATGGTTTGGGCACAGGGAAAATGAGTACAGCAGCTTAGGCGATTGGACCGTTAATGAAAATAAGCTTCCCGGCGGGTTAAAATATCTGGCGGACGAGGTTCATAAGCTTGGAATGAAATTTGGCATCTGGTTTGAGCCGGAGATGATTTCGCCCGATTCTGACCTGTACCGAAAGCATCCGGACTGGGCGCTTCAGATTAAGGGGCGTACGCCGTCGCTTGCAAGGGGGCAGCTTGTACTGGATTTAAGCAGGCCGGAGGCTGTAGATTATGTGTATGGATGTATCAGCAGCATTTTGCATTCCGCAAATATCGAATACGTAAAATGGGATATGAACCGTGCGCTTTCGGATATCGGAAATACGACGCTGCCGCCGGATCAGCAGGGGGAGATTTCCCATCGGTATATGCTTGCGGTTTATGAATTGCAGGAGCGTCTGATTACGGAATTTCCAGATTTATTATTGGAAAACTGCTCCAGCGGCGGGGGACGGTTTGACCCGGGGATGCTTTATTACAGCCCGCAGATTTGGTGCTCCGATAATACGGATGCGATAGAGCGTCTGCAGATTCAGGAGGGCACACAGCTTTTATATCCGATGTCTGCCATCGGCGCTCATGTATCCGACTGTCCGAACGATACATCAGGCAGGGTGACGCCGTTTGAAACAAGAGGGGTTGTGGCGCTTGCAGGCACGTTTGGCTACGAGCTGGACATTACGAAAATCAGCCAGAAGGAGCGGGATATGGTTCCTTCCCAGATTGCGGCATACAAAAAATACGCGCCGCTGATCCGGGAAGGGGATTATTACCGCATTGCATCCTTTCGGGAAAACCGTATGTATGACTGCTATGAGATTGTGTCCAGGGACAAAACCCAGGCGGCGGTATTTTTCGTGCAGGTATTCAGCGAGCCGGGCATGAGGAGCCGGAGAATCCGCTTGCAGGGGTTAAAGGAGGATGCCTGCTACGAGGTGGACGGTAAAACGTATAAGGGCGGCACGTTAATGTACGCAGGGCTTTTGCGCGAGCGGCTGCGCGGGGATTTTCAGGCGGAGGTTATTGAGGTGCGGGAAATTACCGGGTAATTAGTAAAAGGGGGAATCTATGCAAAAGGTAAGGCTTTCGGATATTGCACAAAAGCTTGGGGTCAGCACGGTGACCGTGCATAACGCGCTCTGCGGCAGAAAGGGCGTAAGCGAAGCCTTGCGGGGACGAATCGTACAGACTGCCAGTGAAATGGGCTATCAAGCGCCGGACGGAGGGGAGGAAAAGAAAGATGCGCCAGACCACTGGGATATCGGGGTGGTCATTGCGGAAAACTTTCTGGCCCAGTATGAAACCTATTACTGGAAACTGTACCAGGAGTTTGCAAAGCTTGCCGCGGAAAAAAACTGCACTACGGTAGTGGATGTGCTGAAAAAGGAGGCGGAGCGCTATACGCACGAGATACCCGGGGCGCTGCTGGAAGCGGAGCCGGATGCGTTAGCGGTTATCGGGGAAATTGATATCGGATATATCCGTATGCTAAAGAGCCGGATGAAAGTTCCGATGGTGTATATAGACTTTTATAACCATGAAATTGCCGCCGATGCGGTTATTGCGGATAATTTTTACGGCATGTACCAGATGACCGAGCTGTTATTCAGCTGCGGGCTGGAGCGGCTGGCATTTGTGGGCGCGGTAGATGCGGCAGCCTCCATCATGGACCGTTACCTTGGGTTTATGAGGGCGATGGTCATCCGCCACAGGACGGCGCCGCCGGAATGGATCATTAGAGACCGGGATGAAATGGGAAATCTGGAGGTGGAACTGCCAAAGCATATGCCCCAGGGATTTGTATGTAATTGCGACCTGGCTGCGGAAATGGTGATAGACAGGCTGGAGGCGGCGGGATATCGGGTGCCGGAGGATGTTTCAGTGGCGGGTTTTGATAATTTTGTGCGTAAAGGCTGCAGGAAGCGGGGGATTACGACTTATGAAACAGACCGTAAAGCCATGGTAAAAACAGCTTTGGATAAGCTTATAAAACAGCTCCGTACCCCGGGCAGAAAGCAGTCCTGCCAGATTATACCCGGGCAGATACGATGGAAAAACAGTGTAAGGAAGATATAAATAACGATATTGGAAAATAAAATAAGTTAAAGGCACTGGATTTTATTTAAGCTAAAATTAATCCTTATCGATAGGTTAATTTTTGAATTAAGTTAAAATCCAGTATTTTTTTTGTTATATATTCACAAAATATAAAATATAAAATAATGTAAATGTACGAAATTGCTGTCTAAGTAAAAAAGGGGATTGAAAAATAAAGTAAATATGGTAATATTTAATTAAGCTAAAAGGCTAAATAATAAGGGAAAAAACAGGAGGAAAAACTATGAAAAAGAAGTTGCTTAGCTTATGGTTAGTGGCAGCAGTGACAGTATCTCTCGCAGCCTGCGGCGGCAGGGAAACGGCAAAAAAAGACGACAGCGGAATAGCAGTGCCGACGATTGATGCGATTAACGGGGATGATTACAAGGATTTGAAAGCGGATATTACAATCCTTACGAACCGGACGGATATTGTGGACGATGTATACAAGGGATACGCGGACGAATTCCATAAACTGTATCCGAATATTACCGTTACATATGAAGGCATCACAGACTATGCAGAATCAGTAACACTGCGGCTTACAAACGGCGACTGGGGCGATATCTGCTTTATTCCGGATACAGTAGAAAAAAGTGAATTTTCCAATTACTTTATCCCGCTGGGCGATTATGAGAAGCTGAACGAAATCTATAATTTCGTAACAGAAAAAACCTATGGCAGCACCGTATACGGGGTTCCAAACGGCGGTACGGCAGGCGGCGTGGCTTACAACAAAAAGGTCTGGAAGGAAGCAGGCGCGTTAAGGGAAGACGCGGACGGCAATGCGATTCTTCCAAAGACGCCGGATGAATTTTTGGACGCGTTAGAGCTGATTAAGAAAAATACATCGGTAGAAGCGGCGCTGTATACGAATTTTGCGGCAGGCTGGCCGATGGGCGCATGGAACGATTATGTAGGAATCGCGTCTACGGCTGACCCGGATTATAAAAACAACCGCCTGCTCCATACGAAAGACCCGTTTACAAAGAACGATGAAATGAGCGGCCCGTATGCAGTATACTATACACTGTATGAAGCAGTGGCAAGAAAGCTGGTGGAAGAAGATCCGGCTTCCAGTGACTGGGAATCTTCCAAGTCAAAGATTAACAGCGGCGAAATTGCGACAATGGTGCTCGGTTCCTGGTGCGTGCAGCAGTTTAAGGATGCAGGGGAGAATAAGGATGATATCGGCTACATGCCATTCCCGATTACCGTAGACGGAAAACAGGCGGCATCGTCTGGAGGAAACTATGCATACGCAATCAACAAAGAATCTTCGGCAGACAACCAGATTGCGTCTATGCTTTATGTAAAATGGCTGATCGAGGATTCTACGATATTTGCGGACGAAGGTTCTATCCCGGCGAAAAAAGGCGAGCCGCTTCCAGATGCTCTGGCAGAGTTTGAAAGCGTGGAACTGTTATCCGACAATGCTCCGTTAGAAGGCGAAGACAGCCTGTATGACGATATCCGTATGAAAGCAGAAGTATTAAGCGGCGATACACCGGTAACCGAAGTTGTGGAAGCAGCGCTGTACGGAACGAAAAAGCTGGATGAGTTAATGGGCGAATGGAATGAAAAATGGGCATCCGCACAGGAAAGCGAAGGAGCGGAAATCCAATATAACGCAGACGGCTCTTCTGCTGAAGGAGCAGACGGCGCAGACAGCAGCGCGGAATAAAAAGGTATCTGTCAGAGAGTAGAGAATTCCGCGGAAAGGAGATAACAGGCTATGATGAGTGGGAAAATGCAAAAAAAGCTTGTAGTGATTACTTTTATGTTTGTGCCGCTGCTGCTTTTGCTGGTATTTACATACATTCCTTTTGCAGAGATGGTTGGCTTTAGCTTTTACGATATGAAATACATCGGTGAACGGGATTTTGTGGGCCTTGCCAACTATAAGGAAGTATTTGAACGTTCGGAAATCTTTAAATCGCTGCTTGTCAGCCTTTACTATATGGGCGGCGGCGTAGTGCAGCTTGCACTGGCATTGTTCTTTGCTACCATGATGGTATTTAAGGTAAAAGGGGAGTCCTTCTTTAAAGCGACTCTGTTCTTCCCATACCTGATTTGCGGGATTGCGATTGGTTTTATTTTCAAGTTTTTCTATGCCAGGGGATTTGTACTGGATTCTATTTTACAGATTTTCGGGATGGAGCTGGAAGATATCCCGTTATGGCTTCAGGATCAAAAGATTAACAATATCTCGCTTGCGGCCACCTCGGTATGGCGTTATACGGGGCAGAATGTGGTGCTTTTCTTAGGCGCGATGATGTCGGTAGACCATGACCTTTACGAAGCGGCCTCCTTAGACGGGGCGAACCGCTGGCATCAGTTCCGCTATATCATCCTGCCAAGCATTAAATCCATTATCGTGCTGAACATTATCCTTTGTGTCAGCGGCTGCTTAAGCGCATTCGAGCCGCCATATGTTATCACAAACGGCACGATGGGCACCGGCACCTATTTCGTAATCATGAACCGTATCGCCCATGAGAATCAGCGTGTCGGTCTTGCCTGTGCAATGGCGGTTGTGCTTTTGTTTATCATTATCTTATGTACCATCGGGCAGCAGCTGTTCTTTAAATACGTATTTAACGACGGGACAGAGGATGAATCCAAGTCGGCAGTGAAACGGAAAAAGCTGGCTGCAAAGAAAGGAGGGCAGGCCTGATGAAAATAAAAAGAAGCTTTGGAGGAATGGTATTTGATATTTTCAAATATGTGGCGTTAATCGCGGCTTCTGTCATTGCGCTGGTTCCGGTAGTTGTATGCGTTTTGACCGCGTTTAAGACAAATGAAGAATGGGAAACGACTTCTGTACTGACGATGCCGTCCTCCTTTGCGTATTTTGAAAATTTCAAAATGGCGATGGAAAAAGCCAATATGATGCGCTGCTTTATGAATACAGTCATTATATTGCTGGTGGTGCTTACGGTTACGGTATTTACAGGCTCTATGCTGGCATATGCGTTAAACCGTTTTAAATTTCCTGGCAGCGGCCTGGTGCAAAATTTGTTTCTGTTTGCTTCCCTGCTTCCCGGCATCGCGATGCAGGTTACGATTTATCAGATTATGTACAATCTGGGGCTGATTAATCATTTATATGGGTATATGATTGTGCTTATGGGGACGGATATTATATCGATTTACATTTTCCTCCAGTTCTTTGAGAACCTTCCGACCTCGCTGGATGAATCGGCAATTATTGACGGATGTACGTATTTTGGCGTGTTTTTCAGGATTTTATTCCCGCTGTTAAAACCGGCTATTATGACAAGCCTTGTATTAAAGGGCGTAAGTGTATATAATGAATACTATGCGTCCAGCTTATATTTGACCAAGCCGGAGTTAAAGACGATATCTACCGCGCTTTATACATTTACCGGCCCTTACGGAAACCAGTACAATTATATATGCGCAGGGGTTTTGATTACCATTATCCCAATCCTGATTTTCTTCCTGGTATTCCAGAAACAGGTATACAGCGGCATGGCTTCCGGTGCGGTAAAGGGTTAAATTTCACAAAGGCAGACAGCGATGTCAATAAAAAACGGCACGGTATGCAGGATACGGCATACTGTGCCGAATTACTATACGGTATCCAGACATTTGATTCAGAAAAACAGCAGGAGCAGGACAGGGAATTATGAGAAAATTTGCAGACGAAATAAAAACCCATTTAACAAAAAAGCTGATTCCGTTTTGGGAGGGGCTTAAAGATGAAGAATACGGCGGCTATTACGGCTATATGGGCTATGACTTAAAGACGGATAAAACATACGAAAAAGGATGTATTTTAAATAACCGGATTTTATGGTTTTTCAGCAATGCGTATATGCTGCTAAAAGAAGGGCATCTAAAGGAAGCCGCGGACCATGCGTATGGTTTCTTAAAGGAACACTGCATTGATAAAGAGCATGGAGGGGTGTACTGGTCTTTGACCTATGACGGAAAACCGAAAGATACCGCCAAGCATACGTACAATCAGGCATTTGCGGTTTACGCGCTTTCTTCCTATTATAATGCGGCGGGGAATAAAGAAGCCCTTGACCTGGCGTTTCAAATCCGTGACATCATAGAAGAAAAATGTACGGACAGCGACGGGTATTATTTAGAAGCCTTTGACCGTACCTTTCAGCCGGAGGAAAATGATAAGCTGTCAGAAAACGGCGTGCTGGCGGATAAGACGATGAATACGCTGCTGCATGTATTTGAAGCTTACACAGAGCTGTACCGGGTAAGCCGGGATGATAAAACCGGAGAGCGGCTTCGGTTTATGCTGGATACGGCTGCAGACAAGGTGTATAACAAGGAGCAGGGCAGACAGGAGGTATTTTTCGACAAGGACTGGAACAGCCTGATAGACCTGTATTCTTACGGGCATGACATAGAGGCAGCCTGGCTGATAGACAGGGGGTTAGAGGTGCTTGGGGACGAGGCGTATACGAAAAAAATCGCTCCGATTACGGAGACGATTACAAACAATATTTATGAGCGCGCTTATGTAAACCATTCCCTGTTAAACGAAGCGGAAAACGGCGTGCCGGATACCACAAGGGTCTGGTGGGTACAGGCGGAAACCGTCACAGGTTTTGTCAATGCCGCGGAAAAACACCCTGAAGAGGAAAAATGGCTGGCTGCTGCGGCGGATGTGTGGGATTATATTCAGGAAAATCTGATAGACAGACGGGAAGGCTCGGAGTGGTTCTGGTCGGTGGATGAAAATGGCGTGCCAGACGAAAAGCCAATCGTAGAGCCATGGAAATGCCCGTACCATAACGGCAGGATGTGTATAGAAGTAATCAGGAGGATAGGACAGTGATACATCAGAAATATTATGAGGAACAAAAAAAACAAGAGGAGCTTCTCTCGAAAAAGAATGTGAAAAGCAGTTTTTACAATGGCATTTATGACCGGTACGAAAACCCGGTTCTGACCAGGGAACATGCGCCGCTGCACTGGCGTTATGATTTAGACGAAGAGACAAACCCTTATTTTATGGAACGCTTAGGCGTCAACGCGGTTATGAACTCCGGAGCGGTTGAATTAAATGGGAAATTTTACCTGGTGGTGCGTGTGGAAGGCAGCGACCGCAAATCCTTTTTTGCAGTAGCCGAGAGCGAAAGCGGCATAGACGGCTTCCGGTTTTGGGATTACCCGGTTGTACTGCCGGATACGTGCCCGGAGGAAACAAATGTATACGACATGCGCCTGACGAAGCATGAGGACGGATATATATACGGTGTATTCTGCTCGGAAAGCAAGGATGAGGAAAATCCGGATCTTTCCGCGGCGGTAGCAAAGGCAGGAATTGTGCGCACTAAGGATTTAAAAAGCTGGGAACGGCTGGATAACCTAAAGACGCTTCGTTCCCCGCAGCAGCGTAACGTCGCGCTTCACCCGGAATTTGTAGACGGCAGATACGCGTTTTATACCCGTCCGATGGATGGTTTTATCGAAACCGGAAGCGGCGGCGGGATTGGCTTTGGGCTGTGCCGCGACATTAAACATGCGGTGATTGATGAGGAAAAGATTATCAGCCCAAGAATCTATCATACGCTGACCGAGGCCAAAAACGGCGCGGGGGCGGTGCCGATTAAGGGCAAAAAATGCTGGATTCATATTGCGCACGGCGTGCGTAATACGGCGGCCGGGCTTCGGTATGTGCTGTATGCATTCGGCACGGATTTAAACGACCCGTCAAAGGTTATCGCACAGCCGTCCGGTGTATTTTTAGTGCCGCTGGGCAAAGAACGGGTTGGAGACGTATCCAATGTGGTATTTACAAACGGCGCGGTTGCCCGGGAAAGCGGAGAAGTATATATTTACTATGCATCCTGCGACACGAGGATGCATGTGGCGGTTACGACGATTGATAAGCTGGAGGATTATTTGTTAAAGACTCCGAAAGATATGCTGCGTTCCCCGGACTGCGTAAAACAGCGCTGCGGATTAATCGAGAAAAATTTGAAGCTGCTGGGGCGCAGCTAAAATGCAGGGTGATAAGGTATGGATTATATCAGGAAATGGATGGATGACATTAAAGTAAAAACAAAGGACATGGACAGGGAAGCAGCGGTGGAATATGTGATGAACTATTATTGGTATCATATTCTTCTGGGCGTACTGTCTGCGGGGCTTTTGGTGCTTGGCATTTACCATGTGACATGGGGCAGAAAAAAGGTGGATTTTTCTCTGGCCGTGGTTAACCAGGATATTAATTATGAGCGGGATGAAAGAATACGGGACGGTTTTTCAGTGTTTTCCGGCATTCCGGCAAAAAATATACAGGCGGATTCCGATTTTCTGATTTCATACGGCGATGTACAGTTAGAAGGGATAAATGAAAGCGCTTATGATAAGTTTTTCTTCAGCTGGTCGGCGGGGACGATGGATGCGGCTGTAATGCCGGAGAGCTTTTACCATTACTGTAAAAAGCAGCGGGGCAGGTTTTTGGAACTGACAAGCCTGCAGGCGCAGGAGCGTCTGAAGGAGCTTGCGGGGAACCGTAAGAATTTGTTTTTTATGGATAATGGAAAGTATGCGGGCGTTTATGCAGACCAGACATACCTGGACAGCGAGTATCAGCGGAATGATGCAGACCGCTATGTGGCTGTGTTTCCGGAAACGGGAAAGCATAAGGAGGCGGCGGGCATGTTTTTGGAATATTTATGCGTGACAAATGTGCAGTATGGAGGAAAATAAGATGAAAGACGTATTTGATATCGACAATCCTTTTTTTGCATTCATGGGCGGCCTGGCTGACCTGGTAATCGTAAACCTTTTATTTTTGGTATGCTCCATCCCGGTCGTTACCATGGGCGCGTCTTTGTCAGCCATGTACCAGACCATAGGAAAGATGCGGGAGGGGCGCGTATCGGGCGTATTCAGCGCCTTTATGGGGGCGTTTAAAGGCTCCTTAAAAAAAAGCGTCCCGGCCTGGCTCTTACAGTTATTTACAGGCATCGTCCTTATTTTCGATTTGTTTTATACAGGCATGATGCCGAAAGCTGCAGCATGGAGCCTGATTGGCATGGTGACAGGCGGGATGACGCTTATCTGGCTGTTTTTAACCTGCTACCTGATTCCGGCAGGAGTATTTGACGGCAGGAAGCTAAAGGAAGCCCTGTCAAGGTGCATGTATCTTTCGGTGCGTAATTTACCATATACGGCTGTAATGGCGCTGCTAAACAGCATCCCGTTTGTGTGCGTATTTCTGGGGACTTATTTTATCGGGGTCATGATGCCGGTCTATCTGTCTGCCGGCTTTGGGATTACCGCGTATTTCAATACAATGCTGCTGGAAAAATGCAGGGATCTCGATGCTTGCAATGTATGAAAAATACGGTTATTATAAAGAGGATACAAGAAAGGATATGTATACTAGCGGGTTAGGAGATTAGATTATGCCTAAAACAGTAAAATTAGCGGATATTGCGCAAAAATTAGGCGTCAGTACCGTAACTGTATCCAAAGCGTTGTCTGGCCATAAGGGCGTTAGTGAGGAAATGCGGGAAAAAATAAAGCTGCTTGCAGACGAGATGGGGTATGTAAAGTCCGCAGCGCCGGAAAAAGGGAAAGGGGAAAAAAGCTATACGATAGGGATAGTGGCCGCAAAGCGGTATCTGGATGAGGTGCAGTCTTTTTACTGGCGGGTTTATCAGGATCTGTCACAGTGCGCGGCAGGCAGGAACTGCTTTACGATGTTAGAGGTTGTTTCTTATGAAGATGAGCGGGAAGGGAAGATGCCCAAAATGGTGACAGAGAGTAAAATAGAAGCGGTCATTGTGATGGGGACCTTTAAGGTGGAATATGCGCAGCTTTTGCGCAAAAATATCGGGCTTCCCCTTATCCTGTTAGACACGCTGGGGCCGGATGCGGAATTTGACGCGGTGGTCAGCAACAATATGATGGGAGCGTACCGAATGGTCAATTACCTGTTTGATATGGGCCATTCTAAAATCGGGTTTGTTGGTACAAGGCTGGCGACGGCAAGCATTGACGACCGTTATTTTGGATATTTAAAGTCCGCCATGGAGCATGGGATGGAGGTGCAGCCGCAGTGGCTGTTAGACGACCGCGACAGAGACACTGGTATGGGCGGCTATGACTCCCATTACCATCTGCCCCAGAAAAGGGAGATGCCCACGGCGTTTTTTTGCAACTGCGACAAGGCAGCGGAAGTTATGGTACATAAGCTGACTGACTATGGATACCGGGTGCCGGAGGATGTATCCTTAGCCGGGTTTGATAATTATCTTGGGGATCCTTTGTTTCAGACGGGGATTACCACCTATGCGATTAATACCAGGGAAATGGCGCGCAGGGCTATCCATATACTTGTACATAAGCTGCGGGAGCCGGATTACAGCACCGGGGTTTATATGATAGACGGTACGTTTATTGAGCGGGAGAGTGTGAGGCGGATTGGCCCTCCGATACCATTTGTTTAGAATATGCTATATTAATAATACACTAATTATAGAAATGAAATTGCAGATATAGCACAAAACATCCAAATGTGCAAAAATGTGCGATTAATAACAATTAAGCTACAAAAAGAAATTGTGCAAAAAAAGAATAGGAGAAGAATTATGGCAAAATATAAAATGATTTCCGAAGCAGTTCCAAATGTACCCTGGCAGGATAAACCGGAAGGGTTAAAAGGCGCGCCAGTCTGGCGGTATACCGAAAATCCGATTATCGGGCGCAATCCGTTAGAAGGAGTGGCAAGAATATTTAACAGTGCCGTTGTCCCGTATGAAGGGAAATTTATCGGCGTATTCCGTGGCGAACAGACGAATGGCATCCCATATATTTATCTTGGCAGAAGCGAAGACGCAGTCCACTGGGAATTCGACCCGGAGAAAATCCCTTTTGAAGACGAAGAAGGCAGCCCGGCTATGCCGGTCTATGCTTACGACCCGCGTCTTGTAAAGGTAGAGGATACCTATTATATCATCTGGTGCCAGGATTTTTACGGCGCTTCCATCGGAATGGCAAAGACCGTTGATTTTAAGAAATTTGTACGCATCGAAAATCCATTTTTGCCGTTTAACCGCAACGCGGTTTTATTCCCAAGGAAGGTAAACGGCAATTTTCTTATGCTGTCCCGCCCGTCCGACAGCGGGCATACGCCGTTTGGCGATATTTTCATCAGCGAAAGCCCGGATCTGGTATACTGGGGCAGACACCGCCATGTTATGGGCAAAAACCCGGAATGGTGGGAAGCGTTAAAGATTGGAGGCGGCGCGGCGCCGATTGAAACCAGCGAGGGCTGGCTGTTATTCTACCATGGTGTAACCGGAACCTGCAACGGATATGTATATTCCATCGGCGGCGCGATTTTGGACATCGAAGAGCCGTCCAGAGTGAAATACAGATGCGAAAACTTCCTGCTGACTCCGGAGGAATGGTATGAAGAACGGGGATTTGTGCCAAATGTATGCTTCCCGTGTGCATCCATCCACGATTCTGAATCCGGCAGGATTGCGCTTTACTACGGCGCGGCGGACAGCTATGTGGGGCTTGCGTTTACGACGCTGGATGAGATTGTGGATTACATCAAAGATCATAGTGTGGTCAGGGATATTGATACGGAACTGGGGGTGCGCTAACTATCCGATAGCGGAAGGTGTTCCATACTGAGACATGATAATATCGTAAAATGCATCATATAGTGCAGACAAAATGATGGTTTCAAAGATGCCCGTTATTGGTCCGTGTGACTGATAACGGGCATTTACAGATGTTACGTCCAGGTGTCTGTATGAAGCGAATGAAACTGTCCGTGAATCATGACGATAGGCTGAAACTATGCAAATGAATAGAAGATATAACCGCATTTATATGTAAAATTTATAATGTCATGTGTCTTGTCACATGCCAGGCAGTGTGTTATAATAACTTTTACAATTTGCTCCCAGAGTTCCATAAAGCCGGAAATCAGACTGCATGAGACTCTGATTTCCGGCCGGGCGGGGCTTTAGCGGGCATCCTGTATCAAAAAGTTATGCACATATTGTATAAGATATACAGCCTGTAACAAAATGAAACAGCATCTGTTAAAATGCAGGAACATAAGATATGATTTTATTTAAAGAGGCTGCCTGTATCAGAGAAAGAGAAAAACCATTATGAAAACAGACATATTAATTATTGGAACCGGATGCAGCGGCCTGTACTGCGCTCTTCAGCTGCCGGAAAGCCTGCAGATAACGATGATTACAAAATCAGATTTAGAAAGCAGCGATTCTTTTCTTGCCCAGGGCGGAATCTGCATGCTCAGGGATGAGTCAGATTATGAGAGTTATTTTGAAGACACGATGCGTGCCGGGCATTATGAAAATGACAGAAAATCTGTAGAAATCATGATACGTTCATCCGCCGGTGTCATCCAGGACCTTTCAGACTGCGGCGTGGATTTTCAGCGGGAAGAAAGCGGCGGCTATGCGTTTACGCGGGAAGGGGCGCATTCAAAAAGCCGGATTTTATTTCATGAAGACATAACCGGGAAAGAAATTACAGGCAGGCTTTTAGCCAGGGTGCAGAAACGGTCCAATATTACGCTGCTGGAGCATACGGCGCTGCTGGATATTATCAGCCGGGATAACAGCTGTCTGGGAGCGGTAGTAAGGAAGGAAGACGGAACAAACGAGGTAATACAGTCGGGTTTTACAGTGCTGGCAACCGGCGGAATCGGAGGGCTGTTTACACATTCCACCAACTACAGGCACTTAACCGGAGATGCCGTGGCCATTGCGCTGAAACATAACGTTGCGCTCAAAAACATCAATTATATTCAGATTCATCCGACGACGCTTTATACAGACGGAAAGGATGAACGCAGTTTTCTGATTTCGGAATCTGTGCGCGGGGAGGGAGCCAGGCTTTATGACAAAAACATGCAGCGTTTTGTCAATGAGCTGCTTCCGCGCGACCAGCTTACAGCGGCAATCCGGGCACAGATGGAAAAGGACCGCACGCAGTTTGTATGGGAAGACCTTCGTACCATTCCGAAAGAAGAACTGCACCGTCATTTTCCAAACATAGTTGCACACTGCGCCCGCATGGGTTATGATGTAACAAAGGAATGTATTCCGGTCGTTCCGGCCCAGCATTATTTTATGGGCGGGATTGCCGTGAATTACAGCAGCCTTACATCGATGAAGCGTCTGTATGCGGTCGGTGAAACAGCATGCAACGGCGTGCATGGCAGAAACCGCCTTGCCAGCAACTCTCTGCTGGAAAGCCTTGTATTTGCAAAACGGGCGGCACAGGATATGGCAGCGAAAAATACGGTGCCGCAGCCGGAACCGGAGATATCCGCATCTGTGAATCCGGAATCATATGCGGACTATGATGCGGTGATGGCAGATTACCGTAAGATGGTATTGCAGGAAATCAAGACGGCAGAGAGCAGAGCCTGTCCTGCATGAAAAGAAAAGGATAACGAATGGAAAAAGAAAGAAAGGAACCGAAAAGAATGATAGATCCAGTAACGATGAAGCTGAATGCAGACCCATTGATTTTAAGCGCGCTCAAAGAAGATATTACAAGCGGAGATGTATCCGCGAACAGCGTCATGCCTTATGCACAGCAGGGAGAGGCGGAGCTTATCTGTAAGCAGGACGGGATTATCTGCGGGCTGCAGGTATTTGAGCGTGTATTTACTTTGTTAGAAGAGACTGCGAAGGCGGAGTTTTTTGTATCGGACGGAGACGCGGTGAGTAACGGGCAGCTGGCTGCGAAAGTCCGCGGCGATATCCGAACGCTCCTGTGCGGAGAACGGACGGCTTTGAATTATCTGCAGAGGATGAGCGGAATCGCTACTTATACACATTCAGTTTCAGAACTTTTAAAAGGCACAAAAATAAAGCTTTTAGATACAAGGAAGACATCGCCGAATAACCGGATTTTTGAAAAATATGCAGTCCGTACCGGGGGAGGCTGCAATCACAGGTATAATCTGTCGGACGGAGTTCTGCTCAAGGATAATCATATAGGCGCTGCAGGCGGGGTGAAGCGGGCAGTGGAAATGGCAAAAGCGTATGCTCCTTTTGTGCGCAAAATCGAAGTAGAAGTGGAAACGCTGGATATGGTAAAGCAGGCTGTGGAAGCGGGAGCGGATATTATTATGCTGGATAATATGACCCATGAGCAGATGAAAGAAGCCGCTGACCTGATTGCAGGCCGGGCAGAAATCGAAATTTCCGGGAATGTGACAAAAGAAAACATTGCAAAGCTGACGGGTCTGGGCGTAGATTATATTTCCAGCGGCGCACTGACACATTCCGCGCCGATACTGGACTTATCTCTAAAAAACCTGCATGCAGTATAATCCGCAGTATGAAAAAGAAAGGAGTTGCGGCGGATGACGGGAGAAGAGCGGAGAAAACAGCTGCTGCAGATATTGTCGGACAGCAAAAAACCGATATCAGGAACTGCGCTGGCAAAGCGTTTTCAAGTCAGCAGGCAGGTGATTGTACAGGATATTGCGCTCCTGCGTGCAAACGGTGCAGAGATATTTTCAGCAAGCCGCGGCTATCTGATGCCGCAGAATAATCCGGAACTTACCCGGATTTTAAAAGTGCTGCATTCCGATGCGCAGACAGAGGAAGAACTCAATCTGGTTGTAGATATGGGCGGAACAGTCAGAGATGTGTTTATTTATCACAAAGCGTACGGCGTTGTCCGTGCAGAAATGAATATCCGTTCCCGTAAAGATGTCAGGGAATTTATGGAAAAAATACTGTCCGGCAAATCCAGCCTTTTAAAAAACGTGACTTCTGGCTATCATTATCATACCATACTGGCGCCGGATGAACAGACGCTGGACCTGATACAGGATAACCTTCTGGAACGGGGAATGCTGGCCAGGCTGCAGGACTATGAGCCGGTAGATTTCTGGAATCAGACAGAGTCTGGGTGAGAGTGCTGAGAATGTATGCAGATTTTTGACATAAAATCAAATCTGTTTCATATATTATTAAAAAACTGCGGTTTTTTATATTATGAGTTTTTCTGAGCGCATGGAGGAATCCTTGGAACAGGCACTGAAACTTCCGCTTGATTCTGATTCCAGATATATTCTGTTCAGCGACTGTCACAGAGGAGACGGCCGGGCAGATGATAATTTCCTCAAAAACGAGCTGATTTACCTCACAGCGCTGAAATATTATTTTAACAGCGGATTTACCTGTCTGGAGCTTGGGGACGGAGATGAACTGTGGGAAAACCGCAGCATAGAAAAAATAAAGGAAATGCATCCCCATAGCTTTGAACTGCTGGAAAAATATCACCGCTCGGGACGGCTGTACCTGGTGTATGGAAATCACGATATGGTGAAAAAAGAAGCGGGAGAGAAGATGTTCTGGCCGGATGCCCGCTTTTATCCGGGGATTGTGCTGGAGGATTCTCTGCTGCACAAAAAAATCTTCTTAACCCATGGGCATCAGGCAGAGGTGATGAACAGCAGATTTTGGAAAATAAACCGTTTTCTCGTGCGGTATCTTTGGAAAACACTGGAGCTGCTCGGCGTGCCGGACCCTACCAGCGCGGCTAAGAATCATAAAGTGAAAGAGCTGACCGAAAACCGGCTGACGGCCTGGGCTGTGAAGCATCATATGATTCTGATTACCGGACATACGCACCGGCCGATGACGGGTTCGGAAGCATCGCCTTATTTTAATACCGGAAGCTGCGTGCATCCGGCTGGGATAACGGGGATAGAGATTGAAAACAGGTGTATTGTGCTGGTGAAGTGGATGCTTGGGACGAAAAGTGATCAGACGGTTTACGTGAAGAGGGAGGTTTTAGGGGAGAAAGTGCGGATTAAGGACTGCTGAGACAGGTTTCTTAGCTAAAATAGGCAGATAAATTAATGGACAAATTCAATGACCTCCTGATGACGGAAAATTCCCTGGGATATGTATATCAGCTGGCTAAAAAGTCAGAGCAGATGCTTCAGGCAACATTATCCGGCGATACAAAAGTAATGGAAGAAATTCTCCAGTATGCCCATAATACAGAATCTCCTGTTTTATCCTATAATAGTGAAGCAGAACTGTCAGCTGTAGTAAATCTATGCTATCTGTCCGCCCGCAGCAGGTACAGAATCGAGCGGGAAGATAAAGCAGGAAAAGGATTTGCGGATTTCATTTTTTATCCAGAGCGAAAAAACGATGACTGTATCATCCTCGAACTAAAAGCAGACGGTACACCAGAAGAAGCACTCGCTCAGATTAAATCGAAAGACTACACACTTCGCTTTAAAGGCAGACTGGGCGAAAATCCCCAATATACCGGACGAATTCTAGCCGCAGGAATCAGTTACAGCAGAAAGACAAAAAACATCACTGCAAAATTGAAATATATCTCCCCTCTTGTCTGAACGCCTCCCTATTTTTATATGGAAAAGTAGAAAAAGTCCCCCTCCAGCCCTTGTCATTTCCTCCAAAATACCCTATAATGACCAGATAGGAGTTATTTCCAGTCTGCACGGCACAACCCGTTAGCCAGTCTGGAAGGAAAAAGGGGTGACACACATGAAAGAATTTTTTAAAAAACTTCGCATAGCTGCATACATGACAGCTATCCTTACCATAGCCTTAGGAGCCGTGCTGATTGCATGGCCGCTGGAAGTAACAGGCTTAATCTGCCGTGTTCTCGGCGCAATTCTTGTAGTAATGGGAGCCGTTTATTTATTTGGTTATTTTGTAGAAGGAAGAGGCATTCTGGCAGTTACCGGAGGCCTGCTGTTTCTTTTACTGGGCGTATGGATTTTTATCACGCCGGAATCCATAGCGACACTGGTGCCGATTGTAATCGGTGTCGTTTTGCTCGTGCACAGTCTCAGAGATTTTCAAATGGCTTCCGAAGCGAAACACAATGGAAGTGACAAGTGGATGGTGCTGTTTCTGCTGGCGCTTTTAAACTGTGTATTCGGAGTCGTATGCATCTGCGATTCTTTCGGGGTAATTTCGGTAGCGGTCCGCATGCTGGGAATTGCGCTTGTTTACGACGGTATTTCGAATATGATAATCGTACACCATACGGTAAAGGCTGTGAAATATGCAGCCGAAAAAATAGAGCCGATTGATGTGGATGCGCATGAAATCCAATAGAATGAAGTCCAGTAAAAGGAAATGAAACAGAGCCGGTTTGCAAGGATATCAGGAAGAAAACGAGGCGGATGAAAGATGCGTCAGATGGAATTTAAAATGGAGCGTACCGGTCTGCTGAAGGAAGGGGATGTGCTTCCGGTTACAGAGGGAAAGCTGCCAGACTCTTATTATTATACGCTTGGGAATGCGTTTGCGATGTCGGCAAATTATAAATTCCGCGAGCGTCTGAAATCAGCAGAAGGGACAGTGGCAGAAATCAAAGAAACGCCGAAAGGATTTTTTGTTACGGTAGAATTTGACGAATAACCGGATATCGGACTGGCAGTCCGTTAGAAACGAATATCGGAAGCTCAGGCATGATATAATAAAATAGGAAATCAGGAGGGAATGGCATGGCAGCATATTTAGATAACGGCACGCTGGATATATTAAATGTTCAGTACCGGCTGGAAAACGGATTTGTTGTAAACGGGCAGAGGCTTTTGCCGCTGGCATTTATTATGCGGGTGGATGAGCCGGAGAAAAGCGAAACGAATACGGTTGTATTTGCAAAAGTATATGCACTGACGATGAAGGGCCAGAAAGTCTGGATTATGGGAGAAAAGGACTTAGAGGCAAGCGGTATTTATGATAATACATGGGTATGCATGATAGAGAACACGCGTCAGCTTATCTGCTGGCGGGAAGGTACGAAGGAGATGATGCCGGTACCGGAAGATTTATGGAATAATAAGCTGGAGGAAAAATAATACATGGCCAGTCAGGGAAAGCGGGAGATTGACCAGCTGCTGGCGGACAGTTTCAAGGAACTGGCCTGTCAGGCTCCAATCGAAAAGATTACGGTTAAAGAGATTACAGACCGGGCAGGAGTAATCCGGCCGACATTTTATAATCACTTTCAGGATAAATATGAGCTGCTGGAGTGGATTATTAACCAGGATTTGATTGAACCGATAAAGCCATTTATCCGCAGCGGCCTGACCACGCAGGCGATGACATTTTTGTTTGTCAATATTGAAAAGGAAAAGGAATTCTATATGAAAGTCAGCAGGCTGGAGGGACAGAATTCCTTTTTCAGCATTTCGCAGCACTGTATCGAGAGTCTGTTAGAAGAAGTATGTGAGGAGCACAGGCAGCGCAGAGAGCCCAAATACGAATGGCTGACACCGGAACGCCTGGCGCAGTATTACGGGCAGTCTATGGTGTTTGTCATGATAGAGTGGTTACATAGCGGCATGACGATTTCGGCAGAGGAGCTGGCGGAGCTGTATCAGTATATGATGAGCCATTCGCTGGAGGATTCGTTAAAGGATTTGTAATGCCAGGCTGCGTATGACGAAATATGCCGCATTGGCGCGCAAAGTTTTGTTAAAGACTCTGCGGGGCTCTGGCTGACTCCGCGATACGGCATCATATGGGAAACTGTACAGCAGATGAGCGGATTTGCTGTCATATTTGCTTTCATAACGGGTTCTGGATTACAGAAACGCAGTTTTGAACTGAAATAATATACAATTTCAGGATTCTGTATTTCAAATTTCACGATTTTTTAAAAATGTTAAAAAATGACTACGCTTTGAAAAGATTGAATATTTTCATATTCAGTCTTTTTTTATATACTTCTATTCACACCGGTGCAGTAATAAAAAAGTAACGGCAGGCTGTTACATAGAAAAAAAGAAAGAGATGAGCAGAGAAATGATTAAATTTGGAAAAAGCGTAGTAAAATTCAGAATACCGATTTTAATTCTCAGTTTGCTGCTTCTGGTTCCGTCAGTAATTGGTTATGTAAATACAAGAATCAATTATGACATCCTGTCCTATCTGCCAGGCGATATTGAAACGATGGAAGGGCAGGACATTTTACTGGAGGAATTCGGAACAGGGGCGTTTTCGGCAGCTGTTGTCCAGGGCATGGAGCAGAAGGACGTGGTAACACTAAAGAGTGAGATTGAAAAAATCAGCCACGTGAAATCCGTACTCTGGTATGACTCCCTTGCAGATGTTTCGGTTCCGATGGAAATACTGCCTGGCGAAATAAAGGACGCATTTGATAACCAGGAAACAAATGCTGCATTAATGATTATTATGCTGGACACATCGATGTCCGCAGATGAAACTTTAGATGCCGTAGAAGAAATCCGCAGGCTCACAGACCAGCAGTGTCTTTTGAGCGGCATGTCGGCGGTGGTAGCCGATATTAAAAAAATCTGCAACAGCGAGGCTTTGATGTATGTGGTAATTGCAGCCGGTCTGTCAGCAGTTGTATTGTCACTGACAATGGATTCATTTCTGATACCGCTGTTTTTCCTGTTAAGTATCGGGATGGCAATTATTTATAACTTAGGAACGAATTTTGTATCAGGCGAGATTTCATTTATTACACAGGCGCTGGCGGCGGTACTGCAGCTGGCGGTTACGATGGATTATTCTATATTCCTGTGGCACAGCTATCAGGAAAACCAGGAGCGTTTTCCAGGGGATAAAAAACGGGCCATGGCACACGCGATTTCGAATACGATTACTTCCGTTGTAGGAAGCTCGATTACAACAGTGGCCGGATTCCTTGCAATGTGTTTTATGACTTTTACACTAGGGCTGGACCTTGGGATTGTAATGGCAAAGGGCGTCGTATTTGGCGTGATTGGATGCGTAACGATTCTGCCGTCTATGATTCTGATTTTTGACGGAGCGATTGAAAAGACAAGACACCGGGCGATTATACCGGATTTGGGAAGAATCGGCGATTTTGTAACCAGGAAGTATATGATTTTTATCGCGCTGTTTCTGCTTATTTTAGGGCCGGCGCTGTATGGCTATACACATAATCAGGTTTATTACGATTTGGTCGGCACGCTGCCGGAAAATCTGGAAAGTGTTAAGGCGAATGATAAACTCGAAAAAGATTTCAATATGGGCGCCGCGCATGTGATTCTGGCAGACAGCAGCCTGGATGCAAAGAAATCGAGAGCCATGTTAAAAGAACTGGAAAAGGTAAAGGGCGTAAAGCTGGCACTGGGCATGGATTCCCTGTTAGGGCCGGCGGTACCGGAAGAACTGGTGCCGGATTCTTATAAGGAACATCTGGACAACGGCAATTATCAGATGATGTTTATTGCATCCGAGTATAAGACGGCTTCTGACGAGGTCAATGCGCAGTGCGATGAAATCAGAAGGATTATCAGGCAGTACGATTCGTCGGCAATGCTGATAGGGGAGGCTCCCTGCACGCAGGATTTGATTACGATTACGGACAGAGATTTTAAAACGGTCAGTGCGGTATCGGTTGTGCTGATATTTATTATCATAGCAGCGGTGTTAAAATCGGTTTCGCTGCCGGTTATTCTGGTTCTGGTAATTGAGTTTGCGATATTTATCAATATGGGGATTCCGTCGTATACAGGCACGGTGCTGCCGTTTATCGCATCGATTGTCATAGGCACGATACAGTTAGGCGCGACGGTGGATTATGCGATTTTAATGACCAATAAATATAAAAAGGCAAGGTATCAGGGAGCAGGAAAACAGGAGGCAGTTTCCACGGCGCTGAACAGTTCCCTGCAGTCCGTCTTTGTCAGCGCGCTGAGCTTTTTTGCGGCAACATTTGGCGTCGGGCTGTATTCGAGTATTGATATGATTAGCGCACTGTGCGTACTGCTGGCAAGAGGGGCGATTATCAGCCTTCTGGTTGTGGCATTTATTCTGCCGGCAATGTTTATGGTGTTTGATAAATTAATATGTAAAACAAGTGCGGGATTTTTAAATAAAGATAAAAAGGTAACAGCGAAGTCGGTGATATCTTAAACCGGTAAGTATGAAGGATGGAGGCAGCAGTCATGAAATTAAATGAGTTAAAAGAAAAATATAAACATAGATTTTCTATCCGGGTAATTGCGGGCGTACTGTGTATCGCTTTAGCCGGAGGAAGCTTCGGGGCTTATCAGCTGCAGGCAGGAGGCATTTCGGCAGTCAGCGCCGTTGCAAAAGAGGATGAACACGCAGCCGGCAAAAAGGATGGCGGGGATTCCGATACAAAAAAGGCATCCGGGAAAGCTGCGGATAAAAAAACGGAGAAGGAATCAGATAAGGAAGAATCAGAAAGCCTTGCCGGAAAGCTGGTGTCTATGTTTGGAACAGATTCTGAAGCAGAGCAGAGCCTGGATGGGAAGGAAGAGACGGTTTACCTGATTACGGACGCAAACGGAAAAGTCAGTCAGACCATCGTAAGCAGCTGGCTGAAGAACGGGTCTGGAAAATCACAGATTCAGGATGTATCCGAGCTGTCTGATATTGAAAATGTAAAAGGCGATGAGACGTTTACGAAAAACGGGAATAAAATTACCTGGCAGGCAGACGGCAAAGATATTTATTACCGCGGCACGACGAATCAGAAGATGCCGATTACAGAAAAGGTGACATATTATCTGGACGGCAGAGAAACCGCGCCTAAAGATTTAGCAGGAAAGAGCGGGAAAGTGACGATTCGCTTTGACTATACCAATCATGCGAAGCAGACCGCAGAAATTAATGGTAAAACGGAGGAGATTTATGTACCGTTTACAGTCGTATCCGGCATGGTCTTAGATGACAGCTTCCAAAATGTCCGTGTCAATAACGGAAGGGTGCTGTCAGACGGGAACAGGATTATTGTGGCAGGATTTGCAATGCCTGGATTAAAGGAAAGCCTGGATGTCGATGATGAAGATTTTGACGAAGATTTTGAATTCCCGGATTATGTGGAAGTGACTGCGGATGTGGAAGACTTTTCTCTGGAAATGACAGCGACCGCCGCAGTTGCGGGGCTGATGTCGGAAAGCGGGATTTCTTCTAATTTGGATTTGAGCGAATTAGATGATACGGTCGATGAAATGACAGACGGAATGGGTAAACTGAAGGACGGGGGCGGCGAGCTTGCCGATGGTCTTGATACCTTAAAGGACAGCATGAGCGGGTTCACAAGCGGAGCAGATTCTCTGGCTTCGGGTATTCATGCTTATACAGACGGGGCATCCAGACTTGCTGACGGCATTCAGTCTTTAAGCGATGGTTCCGCGGCGCTCGAATCCGGCGTGAATACATTGAATGCCAGCGCGAAAACGATAAGCGACGGAATACAGAAGCTGGACCAGACGCTTCATGCAAAGATGTCTGAGAAGGAAGCTGCTGCGGCACAGCAGGCGGTAAATCAGACGATAGAGGCACAGTTTGCTAAGGGCTCGCAGTCTTATCAGACGATTTATGATTCTGCCGTACAGAATTTTGAACAGACTATGACAAATGAAGCAGCTGTGCAGACGGTGCAGTCAGGCATCCAGCAGGGGCTTCAGGCACAAGGGCTGACATCGGAGGGCGTTGTGGCAGCTCTCGCACAGTATTATGCGGAAAACGGATTTACAGATGCTTCCGGCAAGAGCTTTTCTCCTCAGGAATGCCAGGCAGCTGTACCGGGAACGGAAACTACGTATGCGGCTTACTTTGCAAATGCAGTTTTAAACGGCGGGCTGTCCTCGTCGCTGGCCGGCGGCATTACGAAAGGAATTGCGGGCCAGGGCTCGGCTTCTGTCGGGGAAGCGGTTGTAAACGCCTGCGAGACGGCGGCAAAACAGGCTGGCGGTGCGGCAGCGGTATCCGGTGCAGAATCTGCGAAACAGCAGATTGCGGCGGCAATTGAAACAAAGGACAGCGCGAGCGGACACAGCCTTGTATCAGGCACAAAAGCGCTGAGTGAGGGAACGCAGCAGTTAGCTTCCAGTGTCCCGGAATTAAAAAACGGTATTGGCCAGCTGTTGAACGGGGCACAGGAACTGGCGGGAAATAATGCTTCTTTAAAGGACGGAGCAGCGAAACTTGCTGACGGCGCTGTGCAGATTAGCGATGGCGTGGGGAAGCTGAATGACGGGGCGCATGAGCTGAATGACGGACTGGAGGAGTTTGATAAAAAGGCGATTCAGAAGATGGCGGATGCTTATCACGGGGATGTGAAGGAGCTGACGGAACGGATGAAGGCTGTTGCAAAGGCGGGGGAAGATTACGGGACGCTTTGCGGGGCGGCGGATGATATGGATGCTGTTACGAAGTTTATTATACGGACGGATGCGGTGAAGGTGCAGTAAGGGTCAACTGCGGTGTAATAGATGGGGGGTATGGATACCCGGACGCCGGGAGAGGGGATTTGCACGGTCTTCCTGCGGCGGTTCCAGAATGTTAAGAATCCCTAAGCATTCTGCATTTACGCTGTGGCTGCGGACGGTCCGCGGCACCTGGTTCGCCCTGGCTTACAGCCAGCAGCTAAAGG
>CANDJC010000044.1 GCA_947384955.1 uncultured Eubacterium sp.
TATCAACCACCCTTCTTGGAATTCCTTATATATGAATTATACAGGAAGCTCCTTAATTAATGAATATTTATTTTAAATAAATAATTTTTGAACAAATGGTATCCATGATTCAGCGGACCGTTTCCATGTCCCAGATTCAGCCCGTCTGTAATAGCACCCGTCACATACTCTTTTGCTTTTCTGACAGCATCCGGCATCTGCATTCCATTCGCCAGATTGCAGGCAATGGCCGAAGACAGCGTACAGCCTGTCCCATGGGTGTTCGGATTGTCTATCTGACGCTGCCTGAACCAGTAAAACTGACCGCCGTCATATAACAGGTCATCCGCCGTATCAGAAAGATGCCCGCCCTTTAGGAGCACACTGCATCCAAACTTCTGCTCTAAAGCCTTCGCCGCCTGCTGCATCGAATCCTTTCCCGTTATCAAAATTCCTGATAAGACCTCTGCTTCCGGAATATTGGGCGTTAAAAGCCGGGCCAGCACAAACAGCTCCTCCTCTGCCTGTTTTAATGCCTCCCCTTTTAAAAACGCTGTACCGCTTGTCGATGCTAAGACCGTATCCGTCACAATATTTTCTGCCCGATAAAAACGTAATTTTTCACAAATCACATGCACTGCCTGCGCACTCGCTATCATCCCGGTTTTCACTGCATCCGGCATGATATCCGTAAATACTGCATCCAGCTGTGCGCCTATAAACTCCGGCTCCGTTTCCCGTATTCCAAAAACACCAGTCGTATTCTGGGCGGTCAGCGCTGTAATCACACTCATGCCATACGTGCCATGCGCCATCATTGTTTTTAAATCTGCCTGAATCCCGGCTCCTGCACTACAGTCGCTGCCGGCTATGCTTAACACTGTTTTCATAAGTCTTCTGCTTTCTTTTTTCAATTCAGAAGTATTATAGCATAACGCGGCGGCCTGCTGCAATCAAATTAAAAAGAATCGGCATTTATACAGAAAACATGGCAAAATGCTGTAAAATCTGACTGATTTCGGGTTTCATTGATTAGGATTTAATAAGGGCAATGGTGCTTGTGATAATCTATATTTTATATTTACAAATAATGCAGCTTAGTGCAGGTATTGGGGAAGGGGAGAAAAACTGATAGTTATCTTTCTATATTCACACAAAAAAGAAAAGCAAGGCATAAATGCCCTGCTTTTCTTTTTTATACTGCTGCTTTTTAATTCCTCATACTAACCTTCAATTGCAATATACTTGCTTTCCTCTACTTCCGGCTTTACTTCCTTTTTCGGCACAGACACTTTCAAAATGCCGTCTTCAAACCTTGCCCGGATATCATCCTGTGTCACTGCTTCGCCGACGTAAAAGCTTCTGCTGCACGCTCCGTAATATCTTTCCCGGCGGATATACTGTCCGTCTTTGTTCTTTTCTCCGTCATCTTTGCTTGTAGAAGCGCTGATTGTCAGATAGCCGTCCTTCAGTTCTGCCTGAACATCGGATTTCTTATAGCCAGGCAGGTCAATGTCGAGTTCATAGCCAGATGCAGTTTCTTTGATGTCTGTCTTCATTACGCTGCTTGCCGGTGTGTTATATCTCATCAGCGATTTTGATGGGCGGGCAAAGTCATTAAAAAAGTCATCAAATAAATTTTCTCCAAAAATACTAGGCATTAACATAGGTCATTCCTCCATTCTTATTCTATACACTTTAAATGTTTTCAGTTCATATCTTTGCTACACTTATGTTATAGCACTTTTATTAGCACTCGTCAATAGAGAGTGCTAATAATTTTTGTGAACTTTTTGTGAAGTCTTATTTTATGCCGGATACAGCATTTTTATTCTGACAGATTTGGGCTGTTTTTGTGTTTTGACTAATTTTTGACTAACTTTTCAAATCTGACAAAAGCCGCCGCCTGATGACAGCGGCTTTACTTCTCAGAAATTCATTGCATTATCCAGTCTCCGCATTTCTTTCTCTGTACGCTCAAAACTGCTGTGGTTATAAACATTCATGGTAACGCCCGCATCTGAATGCCCCATGATATTCTGCAGCGTCTTTACGTCCATTCCAGAAGCTGCAAACCGGGTGCACCCTGTATGTCTCAGGATATGGGCTGATAAATGGGGCAGCATGCTGTCCTGATGTTCTTTGTTATAGGCATTTCGAATATTCCGCAAAAAACTGTTGACTGCATTATCCGCAAACGGCCAGCCGCTTTTTGTGACAAACACAAAATCCCTGTATCCGTCTATTTCAGCTGAACTCCGTTTTCCAGTCATCATATTCTGCTCTTTTATGCTGATGAATGCCTGGTATACAGCTTCTGTCATTGGAATAATCCTTTTCCCGGCTTCTGTTTTGGGTTCGGATATGTAAAATCTGCACCCTTCCCCGTAATTTTTATAAATCAGCTGATGATTAATGCTGATAGTACGGCGTTTCATGTCAATGTCGCTCCATGTCAGCCCGGTTAATTCCCCGCACCTGAGACATGTCCCAACTGCCACTGTAAGAAACGGTACATATACAGAATATGTCCGGCTCTGCATGCAGAAATCCATTACATTCCGGATATCGTCCTCTGTTAAAGGCACCTTTTCTGCAGCATCCCTTTTGATTTGCAGCATTGCTCCTTTTGCGGGATTTTTCCTGATAAAGTCACTGTCAGCTGCCAGTTCCAGGGATGAAAAGATAAGATTATGCAGCAGTCTGACTGTATTTCTCTTTTTTCCAGACTTTATGCAGTCCTGATAAAAGCCCATAATATGCACCTTTTTTAAATCCGATATCTTCTTTCTGCCTATGGCAGATTTCTCTACGCAGCTTTTCCACATCCGGCTGTAGTTATCTGCTGTGGACTGTTTTAAATCGTTCTTTAACTCCATGTGAATCTTAAAAAGCTGGTTCAGCGTCATCTTGCTGTTTGCGCTGCAGATTCCGTCTGCCAAATCGCGTTCTGCTTCCTGTTTCAGCTTGCGCAGCTCTTTTAAATCTTTTGCGTAAATGTACGCTCTTTTTCCTGCAGCGTCTGTATATACATAGTAGTAACGTCCGTCTGTCCGTTCATATTCACCCGTGCGCAAAACACGGCCCTTGCTGTCTTTTCTGTTCTCTGCCATAATAAACCTCCTAAACTGCTGTGCCGGTTACCAGCATATAATCTTGCAGGTGCTCCAGAATAATTTTTGAAACACACTGCAGCGCAGCATCCGTATCATAAGAAAAATTGCCTAATTCCAGTAATTCTTCTTCTAACAGCTGCTGTGCTATCTGCATTACAATTTCATTTCTTTTTCTGCCTGCTGTTCTGTCTGCATTCATACTTTTCTCCCTTGCATAATTATGATTTACAGCTTGATTTTTACTGCATGAAAACATCCGGCCTGAATACCATATGGGTGTTTCCATGTGTAACAGACATTCCGCTGCATTGTATAAAAACTGGGGAATGCCTGTTTTTGATACAGTTTCTTTAATGAGAATTCTCCGATATATAAAGTTTGATTTTTTCAACGTTGAATCTTCTCAGCTTCGTAAACGGCAGTTCCACACGGGCTTCTGCCCGTTCAGCAATCATTAAAGCCGTCTGTTTTCCCACTGACAGCATTCTGCACAGCCCCTCTGTATCTGTAATCAGAATTTCATTTTTGTCAGATTCCCTGTATTTCCGCTGGTTCATGACTGTCCGTCCCCGCTTTCTGATATTTTCAGAATTTCATACCGCCTGTCACAGTTTTTAGATTTCGGATACATTTTAACTGCAAACGGCAACTGATTCTTTTCAAAAAAGCTGTTGATTTTCTGCCATTTGGCTAATTCTGTAGTTTTCGGAAATGTCACTCTGTCTGCTGCATGCAGAATCGGCATTAATTGTTTACGAAACTCGTTGAATTGTTCTACTTTCAAAGTAACACCCTCGTAGGTGGACATAAATGCAGCAATATTATCAATGTATGTAGAAGGCACTGTGAAATACGCATGGTTTTCGGGCAGACCCAGCCAGTGACCCTGGTGGAGTATGTATGCGTCCGGCCCATTAGTATCAAATTCTTCTAAAATAGCTTCGTACTCAGCAGCCAGTTCTCCCATGCGCCGTAAGGAAAGCCAGTTACAAAAATAACGACTGTTAGCATATAAGTTACGCCATACACCAATGAATTTCCGCAATACAGCAGCCTTTTTCTCATCATAAAATTCTGTGGCAATGAAAATATCAGCATACGGCTGTGACATCTGGTACATTACATAATTCACATACCGAAGCTGAAATTTCAGCTGCGATAAGCGTCTGCTAAAAAAGAGCCTGTCACGTGCATGCAGATAAACATTTGTGGTTTCACCCGCCTGAATACGTCTTCTGCCTAACATTTGAACCATCGATTCCATATTGTCCAGCAAAATGAAAATATGGTTTACATTACTGTCAAAAATGTTAACACCGGCATCGAGCTTCGCTGTTGCCAGAAGCACCCGGTGTGAAAATTTCTGCTCCGTCACAAGTTCTGTTTCCAATTCCTGTCCATGTTCTGAATCAGCGGATTCAGATGAATATAGGAAAACATCCCCTCCCGGCATTATTTTCTTTAATAAGGATTTGATTTCTTTTCCTTCTGCAATGCTTGAAACAAAAACGAGCACTTTTTCATCGCCGGGCAATTCCGAAATTATCTGAACCATTTCCTGATGATGGTAAAACCACAGAAAATTATATCCGCTATAGTCCGGTTCCACGCGCTTGTATATGTAGGGCTCATACATTCCCTCTTTTGCCAGAAAACTCTGTGCAGCAGTCTGATTCAGGTAAACCGCCAGAATCGGGTATAAATTCTGCATTGTTGCGCTCATGAAAATCAGCTGGCGGTTGCGGTAATTCTGCACCAGAAACTCGAACGAATGTACGGTATTTGGGTTGAAAAGTGAATCAGCCAAGAAATAGTGCGCTTCATCTGCAACAACAATATCAAAACTATTAAAATAGTTAATATCAGGCACATTATTCGTTACAAGCGCCATTTCAAGTGTTTGATATGTCGTTATAACAAAATTTCCCGGTTCCTTTTTTAGGTCATGCATCCAGAACGACTGTGTTTCGAGATGCTGTTCCCATTCAATTACACGTTTTTTTTGCCTTTCCAGCATCTGTTCCCGTAAAGTAATGCGGTTTACCAGATAGAGGATGCGCTTACCCTGTGAAAAGGCATATTTTCTGAAGGTCGTTTCACAAAACATTGTTTTTCCGCTTCCCGTGGGCACATCCAGAATAATAACTTGTCCTTTCTGCCATTCTTCATACCCGTCCCCAATGAAATCTGCAAAATACATCTTTTTCTCCTTTCCTAATCGGCTTCACTCCAGTAACAAATCAGAATTAAAATTATCCAGAAATTTTTCCTCCTTTTTTCACCCGTCAACTATGTTATCCCGGAGCCTCCTTCCCTGTTTTTCTCAGGCTGTGATTTTATTTTAGCCCCGATACGATTTTTTTCATCTTCCATCTTTCGAAGCAATGCTCTAAAAAATTTCAGCTTCAAAACATGGAGAATGTCCGTAATTTCAACTTTTCTTTCTTCCACTTTTTGCCGATATCTTTATAAAGGAGATTAATAAAATAATAAAAATATGGGAAAAATGAGAAAATCTGAGAAAATACAGTTTGAACAGTTATTTAAAATCAAAAATACAGCGGACAGCCATTTCAATCTGTACAGCGAATGGACAGACCATACTGCATCAGCATGCAAAAATATGCCTGTCAAAATACTGATTTCTACTGATATAACAGAACTGGCTTTTCCAGAATGCATCTTTCATTCTTATTTGAAATCGCTTATTTCTTACGATGCTTCTATGAAGCGGATGTATTCTAATGAAGGCTTGCGGGATATCTATTATGAATACATTGGAGCCCCTTCATTTTTTTCTAAGCATGTCAAAGCCTTGAAAAACTCTTACAGAATTTACTGCCGCGGATTAAAACACGGATTCGGCCATCGCATAGCTTTTACAGGTTTCCAGAGAAGGTTTTATGACTTCCTGCTGGAAAACGGTATTTTTAGTAACAGTGCGGAGCGGATACAGTATGCAGTGCCAGGACACCTTGTGCCTGTCATTATCAGCATCATTATGGCCTGGAATTATTCACCCGCTGCTTTTCCGGATGATACTGGAAATGAAAATGTATCATTTTCTAATTTCCAGAAAGAAGTATTCCGGAAATTAGAAAAATTCAAATTCCTTTCCAGTGAATACTGGCTGTTTACACTGTATTTTCTGCATTATTATTTTAATGACGAATGCTTTGCCTGTTTTCAGATACCTGTTTTCCAGAGAAATAAAAAGGTTATGCTGTTTTTAGAAAATGAATATAAAAACTATACAAATGCACTTTATGAAATAACATCTGCTGTACCATACCTGTTTTTAAAAAAAGCATCACTGGGTTTTGCATACAGTATTTTAGAAAACAATATAAGAGCAATACTGACACCAGAAACAGAATACAGGCCATGCCCGGAAACAGAATCTTTTTTAAAAGATTTTTATAAAGAATTAAAAAGCCTGACAAATGCGAATCTGACAGAATCAGCCGGTATTATGGATAAAAACCTCCTGAAATATCCATATACATGTGACCAGTACATTATCCATATACAGCCGGAAAAACTGCAGCAGTACATAAAAATCCTGACTTCCCGTAACGATGCCTACGCTGCTGCCATGCACGGGCTGTGCAGACAGCTGGAAAGAGATATCGGAGCCTGTCAGAAAACTTTAGAATCCGGTACCTATAAAGCAGCCAATATGGTACGGATGCAAAAAACTTTAAATGAATTTCTTTCAGAATCAAATACACTCTTAGCCGGTGCAGTCGAAAAACATAGCAAATTGCTAGAACAAGGCATAACAGCTGTAGAGAAATATAAGTCAGGCAGGTCTTATAAAATACCTGAACGCCTGTTTACTGCAAATCTGTTATATGAAGACTCCTTTCGGATAATTTTGGACAGCATTTCTAAAAGAAGAATGCTTTAAAAAAATGCCGCCCATAGAACTAAAAATATCCAAGAATACGGAAATCTGCTATGAAAGTTTTACAGCCGGATTATCTGATACCGTGGAATTTTACAGCAAATTATTTTTGTCGTACGAAAGCAGAATACAGACGAAGCTAAATTCTCCTGATTTGTTTTGCCATGCTTTTCAAGCCTGTATTAAAAAACATGGCAACACTATTTTATCTTCACTTATACCAGTCAGAGAAATAGAAGAAATCATGAAACAGCATGCAGACATGAAAAAGTCGATTCCATAATATAAGATTTCGACTTTTTCAGCGCTGTTTTTCCTTAATCTGCCTTCACCAGCCTGTAAAATGTCCCTTTCTTAATCCCTGTCCGCTTCATTGCTTCTACAGCCGTAATCTTTCCTTCTCTCCATTTCCTGATTACCTCTTCCCAGTTATCCGGTTTTGGAATTCTCGGCCTCCCGTAATCGGCCCATTCACCGCGCCTCTTTTTCGCTTCGATTCCCTCCCTCTGCCTTTTCTCCTTTTTCCGGATTTCAGCTTCTGCCATGGCAGCGTACAGTTCAGTCAGCATGCTGTTGACTGTTTCCAGTATCATCCGCGCCATGCCGTTATCCAGCCTGCTCAAATCCTGTAACGTGGTCGGGATTTCCAGAATCATGACCCGTATTCCCTTATCCTGATAATAGCGCAGTTCGCCCAGCGTATCTTTCTTGCTCCGCCCCAGACGGTCTACTTCCGTGATAATCAGTGTGTCACCCTTGCGGAGTATATCGTCCCGTAACACTGTATACCTCGGACGGTTAAAATTCTTTCCCGTCTGCTGGTCTGTGTATATCCTTTCCAGTTCCAGCCCGTTATCCCGGCAGAACTTTTCAATCTCGCTGATTCCCCGGTCTAAATGCTGCTCCCTTGTGCTTGTCCTGTGATAGCCGTAATATGCCATAATATCTTTCCCTCCCAAAAAGCATACATTCTGAAACACGCAAAAAATATATCCGGAGCCGTCCAAAAATGCATGCATGCGGATTAACGGACGTTTCAATCCGCATGCGCACTTTTCTGAACGCTTCCGTCTGCATGCATTTTTATCCTTCCCCGGATATATTTCTGCTTTCCATCAGACAGCAGCATTCTTTATGCTGCTATGGTAAAGCTGTGTTCCTTCCTATTATAAAAGTAGACACTGTCCGACAGAATATCACATTCCGGCAGTTCCGTGCCGTTCACGGATGTGACAATCATTTTTAATTCCTGTGCTGTTTCCGGCCTGCATTTATCAGCCGGTACTATAATGACCTCATGGACGGAGCTTGGAAGCACATAGAACCCGAAACCGATTCTTTCCGCCACCTGTTCCAGCATCCCCTTATACAGGATGCATGCGGCTCCGTACAGTTTCATGGGATTTGTCAGCACATAAAAAGAGATTCCTCTTTCAGGGGATGCAGCGCCGTCCAGAATGTCATCCATTCCGGCCAGCTTCCCCGGCAGTCTTTCCGCCGTATTCCTCTCTGCATTCAGCAGAATTTCATCCATTCCGGCTTTCCACGCTTCCATCAGCATGACCGTTACCGGAACTGTCCGGCATCCGTCCCCGTCTGTTTCAAACAGAAGGTAAAACACCTGTGACAAATCACAGAAATCAATATGCGGCATGTCCTGCAGCAGCTCCCTGTTTGCTTCTGTGCTGACAAGACGGAACATCAGCCTTTTTCTTGCCAGATTCCAGTCAAGCAGTTCATCTTCCCGAACAGCCTGCTTTTCTTTCCCTGCTTTCCAGTATGTCATCAGCATGTCTGACATAATCATGTCCATGTCTTCCTTATTCATATACAGTCTGTAGTAGAATTCCAGAGGTATGCATTCAGACAGATTCTCTCCCTCTGATGATATGACAAGGTAATCAGACTTAATGCCGTTAACCCGCGACAGCTTCTCTGCATGCAGACGGAAACCGCTTCCCAGTAACTGCTGCATCCTGTTCCTGACTTCATTCACAAAACTGCTGTATTCCTTCATGCCTTACGCCCTCCCTGATTCCTTTCTGCAGTCCGGCTGCTTCTGCAGCTGCCAGAATTTCTTCTGCTGCCTGTTTTCCCGTCTGCTCCTTTGCAGATTCCGTAAATGGTTACAGCTGCTGCAAAGCCCTCCGCAAAAGCGCACAGCACTGCAGAGCCTGTTAAAACGGTACCTACCACTGCAGTCCACCCCCTGTCTGCTCATTCAGCATTTCTACTGAAATAATTACGGCCAGACCAGCTGCCAGTCCCAGAATAAAAGCACATACTTCCATTTCTTTTCCTCCTGTAAAATAAAATATGACAGAAAATACTGAATTAAATATCTCCTGTCATATCTATTATATATAATTGTAATTATTAATTTTTACTTCATGCCTGTCTGCATCCGCCAGCTGCCTAAATATAGATTTTATTCTGTCTCAGCATTATGCTGTCTGATAATCCAGAATGTTCCCCAAAATACAGATAATACCAATATGCCTCCTATTATCATATTTTTACTGATTACCCTTTTCATAGTATCCCTCCTTTACCAGATTCCATTCCTGTATATTCCTGCTTTAAAAGCCATAAAGTAATGCTGCACTTCTTTTCTTTAAATCATTGTCATAATCTTAGCAAAATTTTGGTCACGGGCCTTTTTATATGTAATAAATATATCTACAATCCACCATATCAAACCGCCTCCGAATGTAATCAGTTTCAGAAATCCCAGTCCGACATCGCCAATCATAAACCGGTCAATACCAAGCCATCCAACCAAAATAGAAACAATAAGCACTGCTGTTGGATTTTTAAATGTAATGCTGTCAACCATGCCAAAACGGCTTTCATCCATTGCCAGCATCTTCTCACGAATATACATAATCTTTTCATCTGGAAACATTTGTTTGTGTTCCAAAAAATAAGCATCAACTTTTTCTGTAGTCAATTCTATTTCCTCCTTTTAACTATCTGTGTATCAAATTAATTATTTGTGTATTTTTTGAACAGACTGAATTATACAGTTGCATTACTTTATAGCTTTTCAAACATTTCGTATCTTATGCCATATTAATTTGTGAAAATGAAGCAGCTGTTCACTAAAATTATAAATTTATTCGAACTATATGTCAATGAAAAATTAACAAATAGAAAATATTTTTATCGTTTTGAATATTATTATTAAAAATTCGAAAATTAACAATACGAAAATAAGATTATCCATTTGAAAAACATAATCATTTACACTATTTGAATATATTATTTTCAAACAGAAAGGAAACAGTGCAATGGTTTTGATAGGTGAACGAATTAAAACTCTCCGTATATCCCGCAAACTCAGCCAGAAAGAACTTGCCCGGATACTGCAAGTATCTCCTGCTGCTGTATGCAATATAGAAACTGATACAAGACAGCCGTCACTGTCTATGCTGATAAAACTTTCAAATACATTCCACGTATCTGTGGATTACCTTCTGGGTAACCAGCCTTCTCTGGATTATATATCTACCAGAGGGTTAACAGGTTCACAAATACAGATTGTCAATAATCTGATTCAGGCCATGCTCAGTGAAAATGCCAAATCAGAAAAAATAAATGCATAGCTGTATATCTTTGTTTTTCGTATCAAAAGAGCCTGATTCTTTTCAGACTCTTTTTTAATATACTTTCCGCTATTCCAGCGAATACTGATACTTCTGGCTCCTGATTTTCTGAGAACCGTATTTTGCACGGATACTGCTTAGCGGTATTTCTTTTCTGCCAAAGCGTCTGTATCCATCATCATGCCATACCCATGCTTTTTTCTTAGATGCATAGTGAAAGCCAAGTTCTTTCAACTGGTTTCTGTAAGGATAAGAATCAAAGCACCATAACCACGAACCGATAATTTCAATGGTCATATTAAAACCTGTTATTTTATTCAGAATGGCCTTAAAATGCTCATTTTCCTCACAGGTATAGGTCTGCCCGACTGCATCCGTACTGCAGCTTAAATCACGAAATAAAGCATCATATTCAGCATTTATTTCTTTCATGCTTTCAGCGTTTCCGCCGTTATCCGGGTGATGCTGTTTCAGAAGTTCATGGTAATGTTTGCGCAGTTCCGATACCGTATGCAGTTCATCCATGTGAAACCATTTGTACATATTCCGTCTTCCCCTTCCAGTTGTATATTTTTAGACAATAAAATAAGAGCAGCAGTGTGCTCTTAAAATTTTATTAGTCTCTATTGTGTCATATTTATAATATACAATTGTAATCTTCTGCTTTTACTTACCTTATCTCTGACTAACTTTTTGACTAATTTTTCAAAACCAAAGACGAAAAATGATGAAATATCACACACTCCCAAAATGGACATATATCTCAATATTCCCTTGATATTACTGCAATGATAAGCAGAGACGGAGCAAGACATTTTGGAACTCTTGCTCATCAATAGCGAGTGCTAATAAATATTGTGAACTTTTTGTGAAGTCTTATTTTATGCTTGTTAGAGGATTTTTATTCTGACAAATTTTGAATGTTTTTTCCTTTTGACTAACTTTTGACAATCATTTTGCCCTCAAATATCAGACTTTTGCGTAAATCAAAATCTGCCCGGCGCTGGCAGCATCATTTTTTATCGTTTTTGCTTCCATTTTCCAGCCGGAGCATAATGCCGCTGATGATGCCAAGACTGCCCGGCGCTGCACACCACTTTGATGAAAAAACAGCACCCATCGCTGCCAGAGCTGTTCCGACAGCAAAATTACATACAAAAGCTGCCTTTCTCTTTTTCTTTCCAGGGCAGGAAAGCACTATGGATATCCACAGCTTTTCATTTAGTTTTCCAAAAGCTGTGGCGGCTCCATTTTCAAAAAATAAAAAAAGCAGGACTGTAACACCCCGCTTTTTTCATAATGCTGTATCTCAATTATATTTTTAAATCTGATAAATCTGTCAGCACTCATTCCATCAGATACTGAGCCATAACATAATTACTAATATCGATTCCATAATCTGTCAGGCAATAGCCGTCCTTTGTCTTTCTAATTAAATCAGAATGTAACTGTTCTCTCAAAACTTCTCCATATACCTCCTCGATTGTCCTTGAAAACTGCAGATAAAACTGTTCCGAAGAAACCCCGCACATCATGCGCAGTCCCAGAAACATAAATTCCTCCATCTGTTCTTTAAGGCTCAGCTGTATTTTCCCGCCTCCGGCGCCTGGCCCGTGCACAAAATCTGCCCTGAGATATTCCTTCAAATCCGATGTATTAGAAAACCTGGCGTTTTCCACAAGCGAAGCAGCTCCAAGGCCGATTCCAAGGTAATTTCTGCGTACCCAGTATCCCGTATTATGCCTGCAGGCAAAACCGTCCAAAGCGTAATTCGAGATTTCATATCTGTCATAGCCCGCATTTTTCAGCAGCCTTTTGGTAAGGTCATACATCTCCCGCTCTTCTTCCTCCGCCGGCAGCAGATGCTGCTCTTTCCCTTTTTCCCTCAGATACAGCGCCTGGCTGTAACGTTCAAAAAAGGGAGTTCCTTCTTCAATCATCAGACTGTAAGAAGAAATATGCTCCGGGCGCAGTGCTGCTATTTTTTGAACGGTCTGCTCATAAGTGCTTATTTTCTGGCCCGGAAGTGCAGATATCATATCAACATTTATATTTTGAAAACCTATGCTGCGTGCCAGCTCGTAATTAGACACAAACTGCTCATACGTATGAATCCGCCCAAGCAGCTTCAATTCCTCTGCATCTGCCGACTGCAGACCGAAACTGAGCCTGTTGATGCCGGAATGCAGACAGGCGCGCATCTTATCCGCATCCACGGTACCCGGATTACATTCCATCGTAATCTCTGCATCCGGCAGTACGGCAAAGCATCTGTATATCTGTTCCATCAGACGCTCTATCTGCTCCGGCAGAAGCAGCGATGGTGTCCCCCCTCCGATAAATACCGAAGATATCTGATAGTCTTTATAATTCTGCGAAAGCATGTCCATTTCTTTGTGCATCTGCTGCATATATGCACTGCGGACTTCTTCACTGGACGGAGCCGACAAAAAGTCACAGTACAGGCACTTGCGCACACAAAACGGAATATGCAGATACAGTTCCAATTCCTTCATCCTCAGACCCATCCTAATACTGTCAGTCTTCATCTAACTTCAGCACACTCATAAAGGCTTCCTGCGGAATTTCTACACTGCCAATCTGGCGCATGCGCTTCTTTCCTTCCTTCTGTTTTTCCAACAGCTTTTTCTTACGGGTAATATCGCCGCCGTAGCATTTTGCCAGCACATCCTTTCGCATAGCGCGTACCGTTTCCCTTGCAATCACTCTGCTGCCGACTGCTGCCTGAATAGGGATTTCAAATAAATGCCTGGGGATTTCTTCCTTGAGCCGTTCACACATCCTGCGGCCGCGCTCATAAGCCGTCCCGGAAAATACAATAAAGGAAAGCGCATCCACTTCTTCCTTATTAATAAGAATGTCCAGTTTTACTAAATCTGATTTTTGATAGCCTTTCATTTCATAATCAAATGAGGCATATCCCCTCGAACGCGATTTCAGCGCATCGAAAAAGTCATAAATAATTTCATTTAGCGGAATTGTATATTTTAACCGCGCCCTTGTTTCCTCCAGATATTCCATGCTGATATAAATTCCCCGGCGCTGCTGGCATAAATCCATAATCGGCCCGATATATTCGCTCGATACCATAATCTCAGCATCCACGACCGGCTCTTCCATATAATCTATTTCCGCCGGTTCTGGCAGATTGGACGGATTCGTCAGTTCAATCATCGTTCCGTCTGTTTTATAAACCCGGTAAATAACGCCAGGCGCTGTTGTTACTAAATCCAGATTAAATTCTCTCTCTAACCGTTCCTGTATAATTTCCAAATGCAGAAGCCCTAAAAATCCGCAGCGGAATCCAAAGCCGAGCGCTACCGAAGTCTCAGCTTCAAACTGCAGCGCCGCGTCGTTTAACTGCAGCTTTTCCAAGGCATCCCGCAAATCCGGGTATTTTGTGCTGTCCGCCGGATACAGCCCGCAGTATACCATCGGATTGACCTTCTTGTAGCCTGGCAGCGGCTGCGCACAGGGACGGTCTGCCTGCGTAACCGTATCGCCGACACGGGTATCTTTTACATTTTTCAGGCTGGCGGTCAGATAACCTACCATCCCGGCGCTTAATTCGTCACACGGAATAAACTGTCCCGCTCCAAAATAGCCGACCTCCACTACTTCCGCCGATGCACCGGTAGCCATCATTTTTATTTTAGTCCCGGCCTTCACCGTGCCTTCCCGGATACGGCAGAACACAATGACGCCTTTATAGGAATCATATTTCGAATCAAAAATCAGCGCCTGCAGCGGTGCGTCGGGATTTCCCCTGGGTGCAGGTACTTTTTCTACAATCGCTTCTAACACCTTTTCAATATTGACTCCGGTTTTAGCTGAAATAAGCGGCGCATCCGATGCATCCAGCCCGATAATATCCTCGATTTCTTCCTTCACATGTTCCGGGTCCGCACTTGGCAGGTCAATTTTATTAATGACCGGAAATACCTCCAGGTCATGGTCAAGTGCCAGATATACATTCGCCAGCGTCTGCGCTTCAATTCCCTGGGCCGCATCCACAACCAGAATCGCTCCGTCACAGGCTGCAAGGCTCCTGGATACCTCATACGTAAAATCCACATGTCCCGGCGTATCTATCAGATTAAATATATATTCTTCTCCGTCGTCTGCTTTATAAATAATGCGGACTGCCTGGGACTTAATGGTGATTCCGCGTTCACGCTCTAAATCCATATTATCCAGTACCTGGGCCTGCATCTCCCGTTCGGTTAAAAGTCCGGTCTTTTCAATGATGCGGTCTGCCAGTGTCGATTTCCCATGGTCAATATGGGCTACTATACAAAAATTCCTGATTTTGCTCTGATCAGCTGACATAAATCCCTCCGTTTGTTTCTGTTTGCATGATTCTTTGTCTTTTGCATTGTACATCTTAACATAATTTGGGTGGGAGTGCAATCATTGGGGGAAAATTCATTTAAGGGGGGATGTGTGACATTTTGGATACACGGACGCCGGGAGAGGGGATTTGCACGGGCTGCCGGCGGCCCTCCAGAATGTTAAGAAGCCCTAAGCATTCTGCATTCAGGCTGTGGCTGCGGACGGTCGCGGCACCTAGTTCGCCCTGGCCTTCTGCCAGCAGCTAAAGGTGCCGCTTCGGCTTCGCCGCCTGGTTATCGGGCAGAATGCTAAGGGCTTCTAAACATTCTTCCAAAGCCGCCGACAGCCCGTGCAAATCCCCTCTCCCGGCTGGTTTTGGTAAAACTGTACGTGGAAATACCGGATACGGTGCTGATGTTTCGTGAATTGATGTATGGAGTGAATGTATAGATATTATTTTTTACAGTCCAAACAGGACTGGGTCGGATTTATTGGACATTTATTGTATAAGTCATTCAGATGAGCCGGGCTGAACCTGGTATATTGGATATTTTCTATGCAAATCATCCGACTGGGCTGGAGAATAATTTGGAAATGAAAAAATTCCGGCATGAGGCTGTTTCCATAATCCCGGAATCGTGCTATAATAGGAAAACTGAAAATCAAGCTGAAATTTACGGAGGAACAAATGAAGATTTTAGAAGTCAAGGAAGTTACACCGTTACTGACAGAACAGTTAATCATGATATGGGAAAAGTCCGTGAAAGCTACACACCTGTTTTTATCAGAAAATGAAGTGGAAGAAATCAAAAAGTATGTCCCGCAGGCCTTAAATGAAATTTCACATCTGATAACAGCCACAGATAAGGACGGCCATCCCGTCGCGTTTATGGGGATTGAGGGACAAAAACTTGAAATGCTTTTTATCACGCCCGAAGAACGCGGAAAGGGTCTCGGAAAAAAGCTTATCCGTTATGGAATTGAAAACTTCTCAGTCAATGAACTGGCCGTAAATGAACAGAACCCGCTTGCAAAAGGCTTCTATGAACACATGGGCTTTCATGTTTATAAACGCACAGACCATGACGAACAGGGCAGTCCCTATCCGCTTTTATACATGAAATTAAAATAACGACTGCCGTTCTTCCCTCTGCACCAAGCATTATTTTGCTGTTTACATAGGTACAGTTCTCCATTTACACCATTCATATCTGTTTAACACCAGTTTACAAGTTTTTGATTCTATACCATATATAGATTATTTAAACATGACTAAATACAATATATAAATTATTTAAACATGACTAAATACAATATATAGTATATGTTAACATAAACGCAGATTAAAATCAGAAAATCTGTAAACTGATGTCTGTTTAATTTAAGTCTTCCATTTTAAGCCAGGTACTTTTTCGCTCAGTCAGCCAAAAAAATCCGCCACAGCCTTTCATATCTCACCTAAATCTTCCCAAAAACCAGCCGGATGACGGGGAGATGTCCTGGCTTCCAGCGACATTGGAGGAATGTTTAGAATCCCTTAGCCTTCTGCCCAATAACCAGGCGGCGAAGCCGCAGCGGCACCTTTAGCTTCTGGCTGCAAGCCAGGGCGAACCAGGTGCCGCACCCGTCCGCAGCCACAGCCTGAATGCAGAATGCTTAGGGATTCTTAACATTCCGGAGCCGGAGCCGGAAGCCAGGGCATCTCCCCGTCATCCGGCGTCCGCGAAGCCATTCCCCCCTCTCCTTACCAGAAAATCCTCTCAAATCCCCCGAAACACAAATCGAAACTCCATCCTATTCTCAGCATCCAGACAATATTCCGAATGCACTCTCGCACCCCAGCTGTCGTCCCCGCCGATTCCCATCTGTGCCAGCGCAGCACGCACAACTGTATAATGCACACGCGGAAGCTCATATGCATGCGCCGCATTTTCTATCTCATGCGGTGTAAACGGCAGTGCAGAAAAGTTCATAGCATCCCCCGCAAACAGCATCCCGCGGCCCTTATCATCCGTAACCGCAGCATAACGAACCCCCATTTTATTTCCGCATTCCTGAGGAACCAGATATTTTGCCATATTGTCTGCCACTTTATTATGGTAAACCCCCAGCTTTGCCCCCTCCTTACGGTCCGCATACGTCTCGCAAGGTCCAAGGCCGTACCATGTCAGACGGTCATAATCGGCATTCAGCTTAAAGAGCATTCCAAACTCCGGCATATCCCCAAGCTCTTTCACCGGGTCATAGACCAGTTTTGTTTCTACCGCGCCGTCCCCGTACACCGTATAAGAAACCTCACAGGTACTTGCCGGAACCGTCGGCATAAAATACTGGTATGTCACAGTTACCGTACCGTCGCCTTCCTCTACTTTTATCGGCGTCTCCTGCATCGTCTGTGCATTTTTGTGGCTGATATACATGCTCGCCGTTTTCCACTGCGCATAACGTCCAGGCGCGAGGCTTCCCATATCATTGTCAACCGGAGCACGCCAGAAATTTGGCATCGGTATTTTTTCAATCATCTCTTTTCCAGCATAACGGTAAGACACCAGCCCGCCGTTTAAAACAGAAAACAGCACATCAAAGCCGTCCCCTTTGACGCCGATATTCAGTTTCCCGCGTATCACCCTGATTTTTTTATCACTTTTTTTCCATATAAACGGTTTTTGATAAATCTTCTGCCCAAACGCTGTCTCGTGTCCGGCTTTTGCCCATAAGGTGTCCTCTTTTAAGCGAAACGAAATAGTCAGCGCATATTCTCCGTCTTCTTTATCTGAAAACGGAAGCGGGAACTGTCTGCTCGAAAGCGGCTCCACCGAAACATCCAGCTGCTTTTCTTCTATGACCGCTCCGTTTTTCTGCCAGAGCGCTACGCACTGGTATGCGTCTGTATTCAGAAACAGGTTTTTATTAACAACCGTAAACGTATCGGAATCAAACGAAACCGAAATATTCTGGTAATTATATTTTACCTCCTGCATTTTCGGTGATTCATCCCGCTCGCCGCCGTACACAATTCCGTTTCCGCTGAAATTATAGTCCGTCGGACGTTCACCGAAATCACCGCCGTAAGCCTGGAATTTTTCGCCGTAACGGTCTTTTTTCAAAATGGACTGGTCGATGTAGTCCCAGATAAATCCGCCCTGGTAACGAGGCTGTGTATCCGTAAGGTCCGTGTATTTATGCATGGCGCCGCAGGAATTGCCCATGGCATGGGTATATTCACAGCAGATAAAAGGTTTGTCCTTATGCTCTTCTAAAAACTGTGCAATGGCCTCCGCGGAAGGATACATCTGACTCTCCATGTCGCTCGTCTCAGGATAGGAACGGTCATGGAATACGCCTTCATAATGTACCAGCCGGTACGGGTCCAGCCTTCGGAACAGCTGGGACATCTCATAAATAACCTTCCCGCCGAACGATTCATTTCCGCAGGACCAGATTAAAATCGACGGATGATTTTTATCGCGCTGATAGCAGGAATTTACCCGGTCTAACATCGCAGGCATCCATTTCCCATGATTTCCAGGCACGGCAGCCTCATATCCGGCCTGTCCGCGTTCCACCGGGTCCCACGAGCCATGGGATTCCATATTGTTTTCTGCGATTAAATACAGGCCGTATTCGTCGCATAAATGATAAATCCTGGAATCATCCGGATAATGGCAGGTGCGGACTGCATTGATATTATTGCGCTTCATGGTAATAATATCGGTCACAATTTCTTCTGTGGATACTGTCCGCCCGGTTTTGGATGAAAATTCATGGCGGTTTACCCCCTTAAACACAATCCGTTTTCCGTTTAAGCACATCAGCCCGTCTTTTATCTCAAAACGGCGGAATCCGATTTTCTGCGGAATGACTTCCAATAGATTTCCGTCATTGTCTGATATTTCCAGAGTCATGTCATATAAATAAGGAAGCTCCGCACTCCAAAGCTGCGGCTGCTGCACACTGTAACAAAGCACTGTCTCTTCCTCAAGCTGTGCCGCGTCATCTATAAGCACAGCATCTTTTCTGCTGTCACGTACCGTTACATGCACCTTTCCCTGTCCCTGTGCTTTTATGGAAAGATTCAGCTGCGCATGCACAAGGTCTTTATCGACAGCCGGCTCTGTCTTAATGTCCCATACATGTACTTTCGGAACGGTATACAGATATACGCTTCTGTAAATCCCGCTGAAACGGTAAAAATCCTGGTCTTCGCACCAGCTGCCCGAAGTCCACTTAAATACCTGCACAGCCAGCTTATTTTCCCCTTCCTTCAGGTACGGTGTCAGTTCAAATTCAGCCGGCGTAAAGCTGTCTTCGCTGTAGCCTGCAAAATGCCCGTTCAGCCAGAGCGCAGTTCCGCTCTCCGCCCCCTGTAATGAAATATAGACCGGACTGTTTAAAAACTGCTCCGGCAGCGTAAAATATTTAACATAGCTGGCTGTCGGGTTAAATTCCGTCGGAATCTCATCTGTCCAGATTTCTTCCCTTCCGTCCCACGGATACTGGACATTGGCATACTGCGGAATATCATATCCTTCCATCTGAATATGCGCCGGGACACGGATATCCGCCCACGGCCTGCAGTCATAATCGGGCTGCTCAAATCCCGGTATGGTCTGCGCATAATTTCTGGCATAATGAAATTTCCAGATTCCATCCAGACAGATGCGGTAGCTGCTCTTTCCCATCCCGGCCTCTTCATGCGTTTTATAGCATACATGGTCTGAGTGGGCAGCCAGCCTTGCATCCGCAAAATACTGCGGGTCCTTTACCTGTTCGTAATTAAATTTCGGCATGTATTCTTTCTCCTTTTCCATATTCGCATAATCTGGTCATAGCGTTATAAGAGTCATTATATCTGTATTTCTTCATATAGTAAAGGCAAAATATTCATGCACATATGAAAATTTTTCGGTATCCGGGACAATGACATCATTCTATCAAAATATCTCCCGACTCACATGTAATTTCTATCTGCTTCTGATTCTCTTCATCCAGGGAAGCATAAGACCGGCCCATATCCCTGCCGCCTATTTTCACGGTACCATACTCGGTTATCAGCCTGTATGCATAATCTGTTACCGGCTGTTTCAGTGCAAGATGAACACTGCCGTATTCCGCATTAATTTTACAGCCGTCTGTCTGTACCTGCTGCAGCTTGCATTCACCGTTTTCCAAAGACATCTGTACATTTCCCGCCTCCGACTCCTGGATATCCAGGTTCCCGTAAGCGCTTGTTACACTCAGGGTGCCAAAGGATGTATCGGAACATCTGATATCTCCGCTGTCCATTGCAATATTCATCCCGCCTGTAAAAGCAGCATGATAAAACGCCGCATCTCCGTACTCAGACTGCACCGTGCACTGGCCGGCCTGTACGTTTTCCATCTTTAAATCCCCGCTGTCCAGCTTTATTTCCATAGTTTCTGAGCTGACGTTTAAAAAATCCGCCCTTCCATAATCTGCTTCTATTTTTATCGTATCTGCCTGTATATTTTCACAGGCGGCGTCTCCGCTGTCTGTTTTGATTTCTGCAGATTTCAGCTTCGCCTCCTTCGGTACGCGTACGGTCACATATTCCTCTGCTCTGTCCGCACGGCTGTTTCCCACAGAAAACCATGTAAAATTTTTAATCCCCAGAACCTTATTATTTTCATGTCTTAATATCAGTCTGCCGTCTTTGATTTCCCTGCTAAGCGGATTGTCTTTATTAAGACAGTAAGACAGCGAATATTCATCGGAACCGGATGCTTCTATGCGCACATTTTCGTATTCTCCGTCAATCATAACAGCATCAAACGCTTCTAATTTTTCCTCTTCCTGCTTACAGACAGTTTCTTCCTTCTTATTTTTATCTAAAAGCGGTGCCTGAACCTGAATGCCGTCTCCGCTGATAGAAAGCCCGTATACCGTTCCTCCGGCAAGAATCCCTACGGTAACAAGAATCAGTCCGGCCCCGGTCAGAAGCAGACATGTTTTTATAAATTTTATATGTTTACCCATTCTTTTTATCTCCTTTTCGAATCAGTCCAGCCAGGGAACACAGCATCCATTTCAAAAAAGCCTTGGACAAAAGATAAATGCCGTAAGTAAGTGCCGCTCCGATTCCGGCTGACAAAAGTCCCATTCCCATACATGTTAAAAATACCGGAATACTTTTTGTCAGTACACTAAATCCGCAGATAATCGTAAGCGGCCCCGCAATCACGCCGCATACACCGGTTAACAGCAGCGCAAGCAGCAGCGCCCATACAACAATTCCCGCAGCAATGATAAGTACGGCTCCTGTCAATAGAAGCGGAAGCGCTACCGGAGCCGCACACAGTGCAAGCAGCGCTACCCAGACAGCATTCATGCCGCTTTTGACATCTTTAACCGGCTCTTTCGAATAATCAAGCGCCATATCATGGATAATCTGCTCCGCCGCTTCCTGGGGACTGCCAAGGTCTTCAATTGCTTTTGCCTCGTTTTCTTCCCCCGCTTCCTGAAAATATTCCTCATAATACTCCACTGCACGTTCAAAATCTTCTCTGGGAAGGCGTTTTAGTTTTTCTTTCAGCTGTCTTAAATATTCTTCTTTATTCATACTTTTACGTCTGCCTCCTCTTTGTCCTGACTGCCTGGTTCTAAAATTTCGCTGACTGCCTGGATATACGCGTTCCATTCCTGTTCTAAAAATTCTTTCTGCTGTTTTCCGGTTTCTGTAATCCGATAGTATTTCCGGTTCCGGCCCTGGAACTGCTCGTCATAAATATCGACATAGTGACTGTCTGCAAGCCTTCGCAGTACCGGATACAGCGTGGAATCTTTCAGGTTTGAAACATGCTTTATCCGCTGGCTGATCTGATATCCGTAACTGTCCTTCTGACAGATAAGCGCCAGAACAAGCAGCTCCATCAGGACAGGATTTAATGGGAATGTCATTTTGTGCTCCTTTCTTATGTTTTATTTGAATATATATTTCATTTTTCTATATTATATATTGTATAATATAAATTGTCAAGATATATATATTTTTTATTCTTATTCGGAATGAAATAAAAAAGAAGCGCATGCTTTTTTGCAGTACGCTTCTTTTTCATATATCTTATTTTTATAGTCTTAAGGATGTTTTTCTATAATAACAATCCTGCCTTTTTCATTTTCTCTGTAATCAAATACTTCAATATTAGACCCTTGTACACGTCCCCAAAAAGTATTTCTTGTATCTCCACAGGTATTTCTCTTATAAAATGCGTTTCGTATAACACCTTTTGGTCCGATTGGCAATGTTATCACCCCTCTTTCATGTTTATCTTATCATATTAGGAATCTGTTTTCAAGGGTTATCTAACCCTCTGTCCAATATTTACAAGTTCTGGATATATTCTCTCCTTTGAAATCCCCATCCGGTACAGACATTCCGCAATCTCCTCTGCAGCACCTTTTTCGATTACAATTTTATATAAAAACTGTTCTTTCCTGCTTTTTCTGCCGCAAACATTAAAATAATAGTCCTGTACACTTTGAAGGTCCATATAAGCATATGCATCATTGTCATTTTGGGAAGGTTCTGCATATAAGTTATATGCCAAAAAAATACCGCTTTGAGACCTGATTCTTGGATTGAGTCTGGATGTATATACAGCAAGCGGTAAATATGCTATTTCTTCCTTTCCTATTAAGGACATTTCCCGGGTATATCCATAAGGATTTTCAGATTCATAATCTATATTTCCCATTAAAAACATATTATAAACATTCTCATTATAACTGGCTGCAATATTTGGTATCAGCCCGTCACTTCGGTCTGCTGTCTTCTTCGATGCCAGAAACGCCAGCTCTGTACAGGCAGTAGCTTTAGCAGCTTCATTAATCATATAAGTTCTTGCCTCATTATACAGGTGCGGACTGAATACAAATATTGCAGCGTCTTTTTTTGCTGTCCGCTCTTCATGTGTAATCAGTTTTTCAAGCGCAAAGTACAGACTTGTAAAAGCATCCTCAGACCAGTCCATCAGATTTGTATTAACCCCATAGTGCTGCATCAGTGCCAGATAATCAGATATTCCGTAAAACGACTTATCCATAACCTCCGGTGCACCATCTGCCCTGAATTTAAACTCACCAAACAGGTTTCTCTGATACTGCGATAAATAATGAAAATCCTTCCTGTTACTGATACACATACTCCTCATAATTCCTGGCAAAAGGCCATAGCTGCTGTCCGACTGGCCGCGATACCATAAAGGCCATGTTTTCACTCCAAAAACATGACGCATGCTTTCCTCCAGCATTTTGGTCACAGAATTCATTTCTCCAAGAAAGCTTTCCAGCCCGTATACAGTCGGCACCTCATTGATTTTTCTGCCGGAATCATATGTTCGCGATACTTTTTCGACTCCTTCAAATTCCATAGTAAATACAGGCTGACGATATGGCTCGCTGCTGTCAGCTTTTGCCTGATTACGCTGTTTATTAATCTTATGAATATCTGTGAGCTTTTCCTGCTTTTGAAAATAATGAATCAGTTTAATATTTTCAGCAAAGGTCTCTTCATGCAGCTTAATAGAAGCTTCCTGGCAGAGCTTAACAGCCTGCTCTTCTTCTGCATGCTGACACAGCTGTTCTATTTTCTTAATATTTTCAGCATATTTACCGTAAGCTTTTCTGTATTTATAAAAGTAAAAATTGCATTTTTCTTCTATATTATACCCATTCAGACGCTGTCTGACACCAGACATTTCTGCCAGAATCCGACAGTGCTTTCTATACAGCCCAAATTCACTCTTATACTCTTCTCTGCATTTTAAAAAATATCCAAACCATTCTTCTGCCTGTCTTTTACGATTATTTATCTTGTCAGATACAGCTGCCATTCCATATCCTGAATAATTGAAATATTTAGCCGCATATCTGTAAATAAATATATCCCTTACTGCTTCCAGGCTGCATCCGTGATACTCATAAATATCCAGAATAACACCGACTCTGACCAGTTCTTTTAAGTCATCCATAAAACTGATGACATCCGGACTTCTAAGTTCATGCTTGAGTGACTGAGAATATAAAAGCATATACTCTTCTAACGGCATTTGAGCAAGTTCAATCATTGGAACATCAGCAGCCGCTTCTTCCAGACCGTCTGCTATCTTATCGATTACGTATGTATATTCCTCTTTTCCAGATATAAAGCTCTTCACGCCGCCTGCTGTTTCCAGACATTCTTTCAGTTTTTCTGTAAATGGATGCTCAGCACCACCCCGTGCAAGACATACCTGCAGCTTCTCATAACATAATCCCTTAAAATCTCCATTACACAATTCTGCGTGCAGTTCATGAATCCAGTCTTCTATGCAGGTACTTCTGCCGCCAAGACAACTGATCAGTTCATTGATATACACCCGTTTTATCAGAACAACTGTATCCGTATCACTTTTTTTCCTGCATTCATGAAATCCTGTAATCTCAGAATGCATCTTAGAATAATTACGAATCACAATATCATATATAAGGGGCTGAACATAATTGACAGCCTTTCTGGCCATTTCTTTGTGACTGCCTGCTAATTCTGAAAAAGCAGATAATAAGACACTCTGCATGTAAACAGCTGAGAGCATGATTCCCATAACATAATCGCGCTCTTCCCTGTCATAAGGTACTATATAATGGTATATCTCATGATAAAGATACTGTATGTATACCGGAATATCATAAAACGTGACATGAGGCAGATTCAGTGATACAATTTTAAAATCCTGATCAGTCTCTTTCTTGCTGACAAACAGAGATTTATCAAAATAAAGCTCACTCTCAATGATTGGAACGATATCTACTGTAACTATGGGAATAATTTCAGTCTGTTTATTGCAGTGTTTAAGCTGATAAGCAGTCTTTAATATTTCCTTGATGATTCCCATGTATGCAAATAGAATGCAGTCCTCCCGGCCTGTATACCTTAAATGGCATTTTGGCAATTCAAAATTAAGGCTGTTTGCCTCTGAAATATGGAAAACCTGCTGTTTGAGGTTATTTAATATCAAACGCAGAACAGGCATAAATTCTATATCTGCATTTTCCATGCTGATAATCTCCTGAATACATTCCATATTTTTAAGAAAAATATAAGAAAAATCGTCTGCCCAGCTTTGGTTTACAGCTGAAGCAACATTATACCGGTAATCACAATGCAGTGAATCCAGTGTATCTATAATTCCAGCTGTTTTATCAATTTTTCTGTCAATTAATAACCGGAGATTTTCATATACCTTTTTTACATCCTTCAAATCATTCGGAAGATTTTCATCGTACAGTTTTCTTTTCTTATCTGCACTGCTGCTTTCATCTATCCTGTCTGAAACAAATAACGGGGACTGACAATGAATATCCTCTGCCAGAGTTACCCGGGTCTGCAGTATCTGACGCTGATAGGTATCTTTATCGTGGTTAAAAATATTCCATTTTTCAAAATCAAGAAATGCCGCGCGGGATTCCATTTCCATTGCTATGTCATACTCCCCGGACGTATGCCGGATATTCTTAACCTTTTCCTGATTAAAAAAATCAAGACTCTGGTTTATGTATTTTTTCAAAGTAACTTGAACATATGCCCTGCCCTTTATTTCCTTTACAAGCTCATTTTCATCATTTGCCTGATCATATGCCGGATTTCTTGAAAACATCGTATGAGCAGAAAAATACACCCTTTCCCCGTCATAGATACTGTCACGTTTGATGCTGTTCACTATCCTCAGAATATCGGTATACTGATTGCAAAGCCAGAGAATCGATAATCCAAATATCCCAAATGTTCCAAGTACCATATACTGGCAGTCTCCCGTATTTCGCACTGATTCCTTTTGAATCATTTCTTCTAATTCTGCCTTTGCATGCTGCAGGAATTCTCCATAATCTTTCATTTTTTCCCGCAGTATATTTTGAAACGGAAGCTCTGTTAATGCCCAGAACAAATGTTTATCATACTGGCCTGATCTGCTCTCTTTAAATCCCCATTCATCCTTATCTTCGGAATATAAAAAGCGAGGAGTATTATCCAAATCATATAACAGTATTGACTGGCGGTTTCCTACCCAGTCCTTCGCCAGAGCAGACAAGTCCCGAAACCTGTCAATCTTAGATATATTGTTAACTTTCAGCCTGTCATATTCACCAAATGTTAATATACTTTTTCTGGCTTCATCATATGCAAGACATGAACGAATATCTTCCATAGATTCCCTGGGATACTGCACATATTTATAGTATTCAAAAATATATCCTCCCACTTCAGCCTCTCCTCTTTCGTCTAATTATCTCTTTTCGGATATCACAATTTTCCCTTCTTCATTTTCTCTGTAATCAAATACCTTCATATTGGCTCCCTGTGTACGTCCCCAAAACGTATTTTTTGTATTTCCCCGGGTATTTCTCTTATAAAACGCATTACGTACAACGCCCTTTGTTTCATATTCCATGCTTCTTTCTCCTTTTCTTCATGTATTTTTCTTTTCTGCATCTTATAACAATGATACTATTAACAGAGTACCATAAATCATCCGCTTTGTATAGTTGAATTTAATATTTAATTCAATAAAATTGTATTCCGGACAGCAGCCCCGCCGCTGTCCGAACATGATGCAAAATGTTATACATACCCAGACATTTTTACTGCACATGCCGTATCCAGAACTGGTCAGCAAGCAGCAGCCAGTTCGCACGAAACAGGCGCATTATCTGCCAGTACCCCATACCGCGCAAATCATATTCCTTCACAAGGTCAAATTTTGCCTGCATGCTGCGCACATCCTCAAACCAGACTTCATGCTCCCTGCCATCTTTAAAATAATGAAAATACGGCGACTGCGCTCTTTCGTCATACTGAATCACCGCATCATTTTCAATCGCAGTCCGTACAGCCTGCAGATTGCTTACCGTTCTGGCGCGGGATACACCCTGTTCAAAAGGAAGCGTCCAGTCATATCCGTAATTAGGTATTCCAAGATTAATCTTTTCCCTCGGAATACGCGTAACCGCATAGTCAACCACCTGGCGGACATTCGGAATCGGCGCTACTGCCATTGGCGGGCCGTACGTATAACCCCACTCATAAGTCATCAAAAGCACGTTATCCGCAGCTTCTCCAAGCAGACGGTAATCTTTGCCTTCATACAGTGTCCCTTTCTGGTTATCCGATGTCTTCGGCGCAAGCGCTACCGATACCGGATATCCAAGCGCATTGACAGCTGTGCGGACATTGCTTACAAACTGCGCAAACGGTTCTCTGTCACTTGCAAGAATATATTCAAAATCAATGTCCACACCCTGAAATCCCTTTTGCAGAACCGTATCCGTCAGCTGTTCAATCAGATGACTTTGTACTTCCATATCATTTACAACCGCGCTAATCAGATAATTATTAAACCTTCCATCCGGCCCGAACGGCGTCAGAGTCAAAACCGGCGCTGTATTATTTGCAATCGCCATCTCTATCATAAACGTATCATCGGTATTCGGAGGTATTAAATCCCCCTGCGTCGTAAATCCATAAGAAAATACAAACAGCTTGCTTAAGTACGGCAGCGTCTGGGCCAATGTATCGGCTGAAATATAAGGATAAGCATATCCTCCGGTTTCCACAGCCTTTCTTACCTGGGGACTTGCTCCCTTTGAAAGCAGCAGCGCCTGGCCGATTGCAAGCGGATATGGGTATTCCAGCTGATTGTTGTAAATAATCGTATCTACTGGCACGCCTTGTTTTATGGCGATTGAATCTACGGAATCGCCGGGTTTTACAACATAGATTTCCATAAAAAGCCACACATTTTTTATGATATCATATGCTGGGATTTTGGTTTTGTTCCTTTAAAAATGGGAGGGGAGTGAATGGAGGGACGCCGGGAGAGGAGATTATTGAAAAGTTTTACATGAGATGGTTTAAACGCAGTGTTTATATATACTTATTTTGAATTTTCTCATTTATAGTTTTTATGAAACATAAACTTACAAACTGTTATTTATATTTTAAAATCTGCTGTCAGTTTAACGTATGTACTGCTGCTTTGCGGGAAAAACCATTTGAAAATTATCTTAATAGAAAAACTGAAATTCAAAATTTATGAAGCATCAATGATGTAACCGCAGAATTGTAGAAATATCCATAATAACTATCAAAATAGTGCTGAAAGCACCATTTTACAGCTTTATCACTATTGATTTATTTTTGCGAAAATGATAACTATATTTTGTATTTAGTTATAACAGTATAATCTATATATAATATGAAATCAAATACTTGTATACTGAAAGCAGAAGAAACAAAATACATTCAAATGCATTTTCAAACAATTCAGAAAAAGAACCTAACGCCAGCAAAAACCAGCCGGATGACGGGGAGATGCCCTGGATTCCGGTGACTTTGGAAGAATGTTTAGAATCCCTTAGTATTCTGCCCGAAAACCAGGCGGCGAAGCCGAAGCGGCACCTTTAGCTGCTGGCTGTAAGCCAGGGCGAACTAGGTGCCGCACCCATCCGCAGCCAAAGACTAAATGCAGAATACTTAGGGATTCTTAACATTCTGGAATCGGAGCCGGAATCCAGGGCATCTCCCCGTCATCCGGCGTCCGCGAAGCCAAAATCTAACCTCCCCAATATTACACATCAGCCTCCCGCATTACATCAGACTTCACTTAACAGCCAGCACACCCCGTACGGCGGCAGTTCCATCTGCTGCCCCTGTGTTTTATTTCCCGATATCAGCTCCGTATAACTCCTGCCGTCCTCATCCAGCCATACCCGCTTATCAAACTCACTAAAATTAAACAGCGCCGTCAGTTTTTCCTTTCCGTATCTGCGTACAATTCCAAGCACAGCATTATCTCCCGCATCAAACGTCCATACATCCGCCTGCGTATCAAATACCGCATGTCCCTTTCGGATATTTTCAAGCCTTTGAATACCCGTAAACAGTTTTTCCTGAACAGTGCCTTTTTCAGAACGCTTTTCTTCCAAATCCCAGCGGAATTTCCCACGGTGCAGATATCTGGAATCTTCCAGGCGGTCCGGGTCTTCGTGGTAAGAATAATCGTTTTCCTGTCCGATTTCATCTCCGCTGTAAATAACCGGGATTCCGGACTGTGTGAGCATATAGGCATGCAGCATCAGGTCTAACTGTATCGCACGCGCAAGCGCGTCTTCGTTTCTTTCATAAGCGGCCTTTTCTATCCCGCACAAAGATGCCGTTGTACCGCACAGCCTCGCATCGCCGGATGACGGGTCTGAATTATAAAGCTCGCCTCTGCCAAAGGAACCCGGATATTCGCCTGTCAGAAAATCATTCAGATATTTTTTGTGGCTGACTTCGCCGATTCCAAACTGCATCAGCCAGGTATAATCCAGCCCCCATCCAATATCGTCATGGCATCTTAAATAATTCAAAAATACATATTCTTTCGGAAGCCTGCTGACAATATCCATCTGCAGCTTTAACAGACGCGCATCCCTTGAAGCAACTGTATGCCAGGTAGTTGCCATTGTCGTTACATTGTACAGCATGTGGCATTCCGGCTTTTCTACACTGCCAAAATACGGCACAACCTTCTCCGGCTCCATAACGACTTCACCGAGAAGCAAAACACCCGGGCACACAATCTCACAAATCATGCGCATCATGCGCACAATTGTATGCACCTGTTTTAAGTTCCGGCATTTCGTGCCAAGCTCCTTCCATATGTACGGCACTGCGTCAATCCGCATAACATCAATGCCTTTATTAGCCAGATATAAAAAGTTATAGACCATTTCATTAAATACCCTTGGATTTTTATAATTCAAATCCCACTGGTACGGATAAAAGGTCGTCATAACAAAATGCCCTGCATCCTCAAGCCATGTGAAATTCCCTGGCGCCGTAGCTGGAAATACCTGCGGCACCGTCTTTTCATATTCTGACGGTATGGAATAATTATCATAGAAAAAATACCGGCTCATATATTCGCCTTCGCCCCGGCGCGCTCTTACGGCCCATTCATGGTCTTCCGATGTATGATTCATTACAAAATCCATGCACACATTCATGCCCTTTTTATGACATGCATCCGTCAGACTCTCTAAATCTTCCATTGTGCCAAGCTGCGGCTGAACCCTGCGGAAATCAGCGACCGCATAGCCGCCGTCTGAACGTCCTTTCGGCGTATCTAAAAACGGCATCAGGTGAATATAATTGACCTGGCACTCTTTCAGATAATCCAGCTTTTCTTCCACGCCCTTTAAATTGCCGGCAAAATTATCGATATACATCATCATGCCCAGAATGTCGTTTTTCTTATACCAGTCCGGCTCCTTTTCCCGCTGGGCATCCATCTTTTTCAAAGATTTATTACGCTGCGTAAAATACTCATACAGCTGGGAGCTTAATTCTGCAAACATATCGTCGTTTTCATAAAGCTCCATATACAGCCATCTTAACTCGTCGTGATGTCTTTCCAGTCTTTTTTGAAATACACTGTCTGCTTTCGCCATAATATCTGTCCTTTCTTCATCAATTTTTTGAATCTGCGATTAAGTGACGGATTTCTTCTTCGGAAGGCATTACCCGCAGCGCGCCTCTTCTTGTCGTAATAATCGAAGCGCCCGCATTCGCAAATGTCAGCAGGTTTTTCAAATCCTCCTGTGTCAGGTCTTCTAAGCCATGCTCAAGCACATAATTCAGCGCGCAGGCTTCAAACGTATCGCCGGCTCCCGTCGTTTCAATCGTATTTTTCTGCAGAAACGGTCTGACTTCCACTGCCATATCTTTATAATAAGCCCTGCTGCCTTCTCTGCCCAGCGTCACAAAAATAAGCGGTATCCCGTAGCTTTCCTGAATCATTGCGGCGCCCTTCGCATAATCAGAGGTTCCGGTCATAAATTCCACTTCATTATCAGAAATTTTCAAAATATCACATTTCGAAAGCCCGTACGCTATCTGTGCTTTTGCATCTTCTAATGACTCCCAGAGCGGCTCCCTTAAATTGGGGTCAAATGAAACAATGCATCCGCTGCGTTTTGCTGTTTCAATGGCATATCTGGTTGCTTCGCGCACGCCTTCATGCGTAGAGGAAAGTGTTCCGAAATGAAAAATCCTGCTGTTTTGAATGATTTCTTCCATAACCTCTTCTTTTTTCAGCATCATATCTGCCCCAGGATTGCGGTAAAAGCTGAAATCTCTGTCGCCGTCCGGTTTTGTATGTACAAAAGCAAGCGTAGTGTGTACTTTATCATCAAATACAAGATTTTTGATATCTGTACCGCTTTTTTCCACTTCTTCGGCCAGCATTTTTCCGAACATATCATTTCCCACTTTTCCTATAAAAGCAGTTTTCTTTCCCAGTCTGTTCAGCATTGCCAGTACATTGCACGGCGCCCCTCCCGGATTCGCCTCTAAAATCGGGTTGCCCTGTTCGCTTACCCCGTTTTCTGTAAAATCAATCAGCAGTTCTCCTAATGCCGTTACATCATACAATTTCATGATTCTTTCTGACTCCTTTCCGTACGCTTCGTCTTTGTCAATACGCCTGCCACTCTCTCGTAATCGGTTAAGTAACCGGTTACTTTATGAATTTATATTATCATTGCTGCTTTCATACGTCAATATGGAAACTGAAATTTGTGAATACTGTACGATTTCAAAAAGATAGTTTTATGTATTTTTCACAGTCTGGCATGACCTCACTGGTCAGCCCGCCTCCTGGCACATTACTTCTTCAAAAAATCAAACGGCTGGATTCAGGTGGATTGTGATGTGCTTTATGTCCGAAAAATGTTCCTCTGCATTATCATGGATATGTTCTGCGATTGCATGGGCATCCCTCAGTGATAAATTGCCATCCACCTGAATTTCCAGATCAACATAGGTTTTATTTCCGAACATTCTGGAATGAAGGGAATCAATACAGATTACGTTTTCCTGTGCGGAAATGTAGTCTGCCATAAATACCGGGGAGTTTAGGATTCTGGCATAATGTCTGGTGTACCAGTACATTCCTTCCTTGGATAAAATAGAAACAATTGCTGCGGCCAGTGCAATCACACCCGGACCGGCCAGCGCTTCGTAATTGCCCGCTATAATTCTATAAAATGCACAGCCGAGTTATCCCAATATTTTTTATAAACCCGGCTTTCATTCCCATCAAGATTAAGCTGGTAAGTCCGAAATGTAACCAAAATATTTTTGGGCTGCCACTGTTCTTCATAAGAATACTGGTATTTCATTCCTGCATTTTGCATTACGCCGCCGCTTCTGGGATTGTTCCTGTCATGCGTTGCTGTAATATACGGCAGGCCATCTTTTTTCACTTGTTCTATAACCGCTTTCGCTGCTTCTGTAACAATTCCCTGATGCCAGAATTCCCTGCGAAGTCCATATCCGAAATCGTGATGTTCCTCCATATCCACTTTTATGTATCCGATAGGAAAATTATCCTCTTTAAGACAAATCGCATAAGCATATGCCTGCGGCTGGGCATATTTTGAAGCGTATCTTTCCTCATAGAATTTTATGGTTTCTTCCATGCTTTTTACCGGATACCAGGGCAAAAACTGATTGACTTCCTCGTCCTGCAGTATAAGGAACAGCGCTTCCATATCCTGCTCTGTGAATTTTCTTAAAATCAGACGCTCTGTTTCTAATGCAGGTGTGTTCATTTATTTTTCCTCCATAACCTGTAGATGATTAATTATACCACAATTCCGAAAGCATGGAAATAGTGCACAAGCAGTCTTCCGGTCCTGCCGTTTCCGTCTGGGAATGGTACGATGGGAAGTTCAAAAAGAAGCTGCCCTATAAAGGGCAGCTCCCTATATCTATTTATTTTGCTTGTGCCATTGAGAATAAAGCCTCTTGTAAAAGTTTAGAGAAATTGATATTATTTTTTTCAGCAAAAGTATTCAGCCACGCAGGAATCGTAAGGTTTTTTCTTACTGCCTTTTCACCATACTTTTCTTCATAGGAATCAATGTCCAGTAATAGCATATTTACCATACACCCACTTTCAGCGGTTATTTCTGAATAATCAGAAGCACATGGTATTTGCTCTCCATCTTCCAATTCTCCCAATATCCAACCGCTAGCCGCGTCAATTCCCATTTCAATAGCTTGCTCTAAGTTTTTACCTTCTGTTACACAACCGGGCAAGTCTGGAAATTCTACTACGTATCCGCCGCTTTGATCTGTAAAAGGCTTAAATATAGCCGGATAGATTAATTTCAATATATTCGCCTCCTTTTATAAAGATTGAGCAAATGGAGCTTAAAGCCCCGCCTGCTTCATAATTGATTTAACTGTATCAGGGTTCAAATCCCCTCCATGTTCTGGTATTGTGATTTTTCCTGGTTTAGTCATCGCATTCAATACCTCCTTATTCATTCATGGTACCGCTCCTTTCCGTTTATTTGACTATATTGTAATGCGTATTATGCGCATTGTCAATAATTTTATTCTGATAAAATAAGAAATCAGGATAAACTGCACAATCAGCAGAATCGCTAAATATATCAATACGATGTGCCGCGGAAATGAATAAGAAAAGTATGGATTCATCGTTTTCACAACTGCCCGTACGGACAGGAAGCCGAGTCCGGTTCCCAAAGCCAGTGTTACAAGCGTGGCAAAAACGGAATAAATCAGCCCATTCTCCAAATTCTGCTGCTCATCCCGGCAAAAACCCTGAATCCCATTTCCAGAATTACCATTTACACGATACTCTGCGTCCGTGCAATACCAGCACCTGATTCCTGTAACGCCGTTGATGTTATTTTACGGTGCAGCAAGGAACTTTCTTTCATCTTCCAGCAAAATGTTACAGGGACCAAAAAATTTTATTGAAAATCGGGGTTAATTGTTACAGCGCCCGGACATTTCAGCCGAAAACCTGCCGCTGGCAGCTTTATCGGCACACTGCCGCGAAAAAACTTACGGCGCACAGCCGGGAATGGCCGTCTGCCGCGTTCTATTTTACAGGCAGCATAATGGAAAATTCCGACCCTTTGCCCGGCTCCGAAACCACTTTGATATAGCCGCCCTGCCGCGTTACAATCTCGCGGGCCAGATACAGTCCAATGCCCGCGCCCTGCTGTTCATGTACTTCTTCCTCACGATAGAAACGCCGGAAGATGGCAGCCTGACTGCTTTCGGAAATGCCCCTGCCGGTGTCGGCTGCTTTAATCTCCACATACATTTCCCATGGCACCACCGACACAGAGATTTTCCCGCCTGCCGGAGTGTACTTCACCGCATTGTCCAGCAGGTTAAAAAGAGCTTCGGATGTCCACCTGCTGTCATGGGAAACAGTCAAATCCTCCGGGCAGTCCACGGACACGGCGATTTCCTTTTTCTCCGCTGCATACACAATCCCACTCATAGCCTGCGCCACGGTATCAAAAAGGCGGCCCGGTTTCTTATCCAACTGGATCACGCCCGTTTCCAGCCGGGAGGTTTTCACAAGGGCCTGAAAGAGAAAGTCCAGCTTATCCGTCTGGCTGCGGATTCCCCGGATAAAATCGGTGCGCTCCGCCTCGGTCATGGGCTTTTCCAGCAGGGTGTCCGCCGCCATTTTCAGATTGCTTACCGGCGTTTTCACCTGATGGGAAATATCCGATACAAGGGTCTGTAACTCCTGCCGTTCCTCGTCCACAAGACGGCGGTTCTCCTGCATGATCTGGTAAAGCCTTGCCAGCCGGTGTCCGATTCTGGCAAGCTGGGTTTCGCTGTCCTCCGGGCGCTGTGGCGCTTCATTTCCGGCAGTCATGTGGTCTAAGGTCTGGCACAGGTCAGCGGTAAACTGCGACAGACGCTTTCCAAAGGCCTGCGTCAGTACAAAAATCCCCACAAGGGCGCACAGCAGCAGCACCCCGCCAGTCAGCAGCACCGCCGTCTGTTTTGTCATAAGAAACAGGGCTATGGTAATCCCGGACATGGAGAGGACAAGCCCCATTGCCACCCATCCAGTCAGCCGCTTTACCGAAAGGTTCTTAAGCTTCATTCTGCCTCGCCTCCCGTCCACTGATAGCCCATGCCGTAAACGGTCCTGATGCAGGGCGCGCCGCCGCCGGCTTCAATCTTGCTGCGAATCCGGCTGATGGCGGCTGTCAGGGTGTGTTCGTCCACAAACTTTTCTTCTATATCCCACAGCTTTTCTAAAAGCTGCCTGCGGGTCAGCACCTGCCGGGGATTTTTGCAAAACAGGTTCAGCATTTTGTACTCCATCGGAGTCAGGGCCAGGGGCCTGCCATTTAAGGAAGCCGTCTGCTCCGAGAAGTCCAGAAACAGCCGGCCGTCATCGTATAAATCCTTTGCGGGCTTGTGATGTTCCAGCATGGCGAACATGGCTTTGATTTTCCGCTGCAGGACCCCGATTGCAAAGGGCTTTGTGATGTAGTCTGCCGCGCCCGCCTCATAGCCCCGTATCTGGTCGCTCTCCTGATCGTTAGCAGTCAGGAAAATTACGATGGTGTCCGGGTACTGGGGCTTTATCAGTCTGCACAGCTCAAAACCGCTGCCGTCCGGCAGGCTGATGTCCAGCAGCACTAAATCAAATTCCCGCTGGCGGATGGCTGCGGCTGCGGTTCTGGCATTCAGGGCAGAAGTCACGCCGTAGCCGTCTGCGGTCAGGTTATAGGCCAACATCTTATTCAAAAAACTGTCGTCCTCGACAATTAAAATCTGCTTCATATCCTCACTTCCTTTGCTTTTTGCAGATAGTATAACAGGCAAATGTCCGCGAAATGTTACAGCGGACGAAAAATTTATATTTTTTACATCCATTATTCTGCCATATTCTCTGCTGCTTTACAATAAAATAGAGCGCATAGATTTGTTTTCTATACGCTCTGACACTGTGCAGCTATTTATTATGATTGCGGCAATATTCTATTTATAAAATCAGGTATACTTCCTGAGAAGGCATACACATTTCCTGCTTATATCCCGTATAGCATTGCCGATTGACTTTCGTACATATGCGCTCTCGTCAGATTTGCGGGCATCTGACAATTCAATGGCTGCCTGTGGATTGTCTTTGAAATATGGGCGGCTCGTCCATACTCTTAATCCTTCTGATACAGCTGCTGCACAGCACACTGGCTCAGTCACTGTCTAACCATTCCTGGATAACTGGCAGAGCTGCTGCCTGCCCTGCCTTGTTCGGATGTGGATTATTTTTTTGAGGTATGCGTTCACATTCTTCATAAATATCTATTTTCACATACGCTGCTGATTATGTGATGAGTTTCCCGCATATGGAAACAGCGGGTCGGCCAGCCGGAAACAAAAACTCTCCCTGTCTGCCAGCCCCACCACTTTTTCACTGTCATACAGTTCAAGCA
>CANDJC010000045.1 GCA_947384955.1 uncultured Eubacterium sp.
ACATTCTGGAACCGCCGCAGGAAGACCGTGCAAATCCCCTCTCCCGGCGTCCGCGGAGCCATAACGTCCCCCCCCTTGTCTGAACTCTTCCCCCTCCCCGCTTGTTTTTCATTATTCACTATTGACTTTTTTTCCGCGCGAAAATATAATGGTTTTTATGCAGTGTAAACATATAATTAGGAGGAAATCTCTAAATGGCATTAGTGAAAAAGCCGGTCAATGGCATGAAAGATATTTTACCAGCTGAAATGCAGATACGTGATTATGTCCAGACCGTAATTAAAGATACCTACCGCAGCTTCGGCTTCACCCCGATTGAAACGCCCTGTATGGAAAGCATCGTGAATCTGACGAATAAGCAGGGCGGAGAGAATGAAAAGCTGATTTTTAAAGTATTAAAGCGCGGCGAAAAATTGAATTTAGAGACAGCGCAGACGGAGGCAGACCTGGTGGATTTTGGGATGCGTTATGACCTGACGGTGCCGCTGGCGCGTTATTATTCCAGCCATGCCAATGAGCTTCCGTCACCTTTTAAAGCGCTTCAGATAGGCAGCGTATGGCGGGCCGACAGGCCGCAGCGCGGGCGTTACCGCCAGTTTATGCAGTGCGATATTGATATCCTGGGAGAACCGTCAAATCTGGCTGAAATCGAATTAATCCTTGCTACGACCACGACTCTTGGAAAACTTGGTTTCCGCCGTTTTGAAATCCGCATTAATGAACGACGGATTTTAAAAGCTATGGCGGCGTACAGCGGATTTTCTGAAGAAGATTATGATACGGTGTTTGTGATTCTGGATAAGATGGATAAAATCGGAATGGACGGCGTGAGAGAAGAGCTGGCGCAGGCTGGTTTTCCAGAAGCATTGATTCAGAAATATACAGCGCTGTTTGAGGGAGCTGCAAAGGCGGCGGACGGGATTTCTTATCTGGCGGATGTCCTGGGAGGTTACCTGGAAGCAGAGACAGTTACGAATATGAAAGAAATTGCTGCAAGCGTGAATTCCTGCAAGACAGCAGAATTTGAACTTGTTTTTGACCCAACGCTTGTACGGGGCATGTCCTATTATACAGGCACGATTTTTGAAATTGCAATGCCGGAATTTGGCGGAAGCTGCGGCGGCGGGGGACGTTATGATAAAATGATTGGAAATTTTACAGGCAAAGACGTTGCGGCCTGCGGATTTTCGATTGGATTTGAACGGATAATACTGCTGCTTTTGGAAAGCGGTTTTCAGGTGCCGAAGCAGCCGGAAAAAACGGCTTATTTAATAGAAAAAGGATACCCGGGAGAGAAGCTGGCAGAGGTGATTGCAAAGGCGCAGGAGGCAAGGCAGAACGGACAGCAGGTGCTTGTTGTGCGCATGAATAAAAATAAAAAATTTCAGAAAGAGCAGCTGAAAAAAGAAGGCTATGAGGACTTTGTAGAATTTTTTAACAGGTAAATAAATACCGGGCAGGCTTAGAGGAGGAATCATTTATGGGAGAGTCCATGCAGGGACTGCACAGAACGCACAGATGTACAGAAGTATCAAATAAAAATATCGGACAGACCGTAACCGTTATGGGATGGGTGCAGAAAAGGCGCAATCTGGGAAGCCTGATTTTTATTGATTTAAGGGACCGCTCCGGCATACTGCAGATTGTCTTTGACGAGGATATTGCAGGGAAAGACGGATTTGAAAAAGCAGGAAGCCTGCGCAGCGAATATGTCATTGCAGCTGTCGGAAAGGTAACGAAGCGAAGCGCAGCTGTGAATGAAAATCTGAAAACAGGGGATATTGAAGTGGCAGCGGAAAGCCTTCGGATTTTATCGGAATCTGAGACACCGCCGTTTCCAATCGAAGAAAATATTCAGACAAAGGATGAGCTGCGCTTAAAATACCGTTATCTGGATTTGAGAAGGCCGGATTTGCAGCGGAATCTTATGATGCGCAGCAGAGTGGCTTCGTTAATCCGAAATTTTATGGAAAAGGAAGGATTTTTGGAAATCGAAACACCGATGCTGCAGAAATCCACGCCGGAAGGAGCCAGGGATTATCTGGTGCCGAGCCGTGTGCATCAGGGTAAGTTTTATGCGCTGCCGCAGTCGCCGCAGTTATTTAAGCAGCTGTTAATGTGTTCGGGTTATGACCGCTATATCCAGATTGTAAAATGCTTCCGCGATGAAGATTTACGTGCGGACCGCCAGCCGGAATTTACGCAGATTGATATGGAACTGGCGTTTGTGGATGCTGAGGATGTGATGGATGTAAATGAACGGCTGCTGCAGTATGTGTTTAAAGAAGCAGTCGGGGCAGATATCAGCCTGCCGCTGCCGAGAATATCCTGGCAGGAAGCCATGGACCGTTTTGGCTCGGACAAGCCGGATACCCGTTTTGGCATGGAGTTAACCGATGTATCTGAAACCGTGGCAGGGTGCGGCTTTAGCGTATTTACCAGCGCTCTTGAAAACGGCGGCTCTGTCCGCAGCATCAATGTACAGGGACAGGGAAAGATGCCGCGCAAAAAAATTGATAAGCTGGTGGAATTTGCAAAAGGATACGGCGCGAAAGGGCTTGCTTATTTATGTGTCAATGAAGACGGCACATACAAATCATCATTTGCCAAATTTATGTCTGAAGAAGAGCTGCATGCGCTTGCTGCGAAAATGGACGCGCATCCCGGCGACCTTCTGCTGTTTGCCGCGGACCAGAATAAAATTGTCTGGAATGTATTAGGCGCGCTGCGTCTGGAAATGGGCAGGGAATTAGGACTGATGGACGAAAACCAGTACAATTTCCTCTGGGTAACGGAGTTTCCGCTGTTAGAGTGGTCTGAGGAAGAAAACCGGTATCTGGCGATGCATCATCCGTTTACGATGCCGATGGAAGAAGACTGGGACAAAATTGATACCGAGCCTGGAAAAGTGCGGGCAAAGGCTTATGATATCGTATTAAACGGTACAGAATTAGGCGGCGGTTCGGTACGTATCCATAGAAATGACATTCAGGAAAAAATGTTTGAAGTGCTTGGCTTTACAAAAGAGAGGGCATGGGAAAACTTTGGATTTTTACTCAGCGCATTTCAGTACGGCGTGCCTCCGCATGCCGGGCTTGCATATGGGTTTGACCGGATGATTATGCATATGGTTCATGCGGATTCCATTCGGGATGTGATTGCGTTTCCGAAGGTTAAGGATGCTTCTGATTTAATGTCTGAGGCGCCGGATGCAGTAGATGAAAAACAGCTGCAGGAATTAGGAATCGGGATTTTAGAAAGCTGAAATAAATAGAATACGGCGGGGCTGCTGCTTTCCTGGAATATTTTTCTGGAGCGGCAGCCTTTTTTCTGTCACACTGGCAGGGATGGATTGTCTAATAAAGAAGGAGGGAAAAATTATGAATCAAAAAACAAACGAAGAATTACAGGCTCTCGTTCAAAAAGCCACGGCCGGGGATAAAAAAGCCCTGGAAACGCTTGTAGAAAGTGTACAGGATCTCGTATTCAATTTATCTTTGCGGATGCTTGGCACATTCGCAGATGCAGAAGATGCCGCACAGGAAATTCTGCTGAAAATGATTACGCATCTGTCTTCCTTCAGAGGCGAAAGCTCGTTTACAACCTGGGTATTCTCCATTGCGGCTAATTATCTGAAAAATTGCAAAAAGCATATGTTTGCCCGTTATCCGCTGAGTTTTGAGTATTATGGAGCCGACATAGAAAATGCGGACATACAGAATGTGCCGGATTTGACGAAGAATGTGGAAAAAGGCCTGTTAGCCGAAGAACTGAAAATGTCCTGTACGAATGTGATGCTGCAGTGCCTTGACGCGGAAAGCAGATGTATTTTTATACTGGGTACGATGTTTAAGCTTGACAGCCGCATGGCGGGAGAGATTCTGGAAATAACGCCCGAAGCGTACCGGCAGCGGCTTTCGAGGATACGCCGGAAGATGGCGGATTTTCTCGGACAGTATTGCGGAGAATACGGCAGCGGCAGATGCAGATGCAAAGACAGGGTAAATTATGCCATACAAAGCCATAGAATCAGCCCGCAGCAGCTGGATTATACGTCAGCTGAGGAAATTTCTGTAAAGACGATGCTCCATGTCAAAAATGCGATGGAAGAGATTGATGATTTATCACAGGATTTTTCATTCTGCAGGCCTTACCGGTCGCCGGAACATACAAGACATCTGATACAGGAATTTTTAGATTCCACACAGCTTTCCATTATCCAGAAATCATAAGGAGAAAACAGAATGAATATAGAGTTTATCATGGACTATTTATCGCAGCTGAGCATAAATAACAATCGCGAATGGTATCATGCGAACAAAGAAGATTATAAGAAAGCGAATGCCGGATTTGAAGAACTGGTGCAGGAGCTGATACTGGAAATCGGTAAATTTGATGCCAGTATTTTGCATCATAATCCGAAAGACCTTACGTTTAAGATAGTAAGGGACACCCGTTTCAGCCGCGATAAATCACCATACAATCCGGCGTTTCGCGCCCATATTGCTTCTAAGGGCAAGCTGCCTGTTCCGGTCGGTTATTATCTTATGCTCAGTCCCGGCAGCCAGTCCTTTTTAGGAGGCGGACTGTTTGCAGATATGTTTAAGGATGCAACGGCTATGGTACGGGATTATATCGTACATAATGGCGATGAATGGGAAAAAATCATACACGGGCCAGAGTTTGAAAAACATTTCACGGTAAAGGGAACGGCATTAAAAAATGTTCCGGCAGGATACAGCAAAGAACATCCCCAGGCGGAATATCTCAAATTTAAAAGCTGGTATCTGGAATATCCGCTTAAGGATGCAGAGCTGAAAGATACAGAGCTGTTTCCTGTTAAGGCGGCAGAGATTTTCCGGCTGATGAAACCTTTTAACGATTATCTGAACAAAGCGCTTGCGGAATTCCAGATGCCGGAAAGGTAATCAAAGCTGCTAAGATTTTCAGATAAAAAAATTTGGAAAAATTTTCTTTTTCTGCAACTTTTTCATTTGCCGGGCGTCTAATAATTAAAAGAGAAAAAGCCAAGGAGGACTTAAATTATGGCAATGAAAAAATTAAGCGCGGCATTATTAGCAGTTATGCTTGCTGTACCATGTACGTTACCGGCAGTATGCCTGGCAGATACCGGGATACCGGCAAAAGAAGCTGCGGCAGATGAAAAGGATACGTCAGATAAGCAGTCTGCGGAATCCGAATCCGAAGGATTCAAAGTAACGGTTCAGACTTATACCAAAGAATATAAAACCGAAGACGGAACCGTTTATAAAGAACTGTCTTTTGAATATCCAAAGGCGGAAGACGGCAGCGAAGCGGCGGAAGCATTTAATAAATTTTACAAAAATCTGCGCACAAAATGGCTCAGACAGGCGAAAGAAAATCTGGAGGATGCGAAAGAGATTGTATCACAGCGCGAGGATGATACCCATTATTCCGACCAGGTAACCTGTGAGATTACAAACAATGATAAGGATTATATCTGTGTGGTGCAGCATGGTTATACATACGAGATGGGGGCGCATGGAATGCCGTACCGCTATTCGTATATCTTTGATGTAAAAACAGGAAAAAAGGTTTCAGCGGCAGATATGCTTGGAATGACAAAAGCGCAGCTGAATAAAAAGGTGCGGAATCTGTATCTGAAGAAGTTTGATAAAACGCAGAAAGAAGAAAACTTTATGTTTTATCCAAACAGAGAGCAGGTAGAAGAAGCTCTTTTGGAAATAGATTTTAATCAGAACCAGTATTATCTGAAAAACGGAAAAATACGGTTTTATGCAGACCCGTATGCAGTGGGTCCGTATGCTGGAGGGTTTATAGAAACAGCAGTAAAGCTGTAATGGTTCCGGCAGATATATTTAAGCATATTATATTTAAGCAAAAAAGATAACTGCTGCAGGCCGCACTTTGAACAGGTGCGGCCTGCAGCGGATTTTGAGGAACGGTGCGGCTTTGTATAGCACTGTCAGCTGTTTTTGGAAAGCCCGGTGTAGAGCACGGAACGCTGATTTCGCGGGATTTTCAGTGCATCCATGGCTTTTTCGGCTGTCCATCTCATACAGTTCATCAGATTTTTAATATCGAGCAGACGCATTTCGTGTTTTCCTTCCTGCAAGCCTTCCTGCCATGCCTCCTCTTTTAGCATTTCCATAGTTTCCGCTTCATTGTATTCAGTCAGGCACATATCTTTCACCTCCGCTCTGTTGGATAATATAAATGATTTGATTTCAAATTCTTCCGGCATTTCTATGATTGCTTTGTCAATAGCATCGCTGATTCTGGATGGATCGCTGGTTTTGCTGGCAGAAAGGTTCTTTCTGACCCGGTCTATAAACCATGCATATTCTCCAAGCGGCCTGCATCGACATGATATATCCCGTATTTTTTATGCATTTATTTTACCATGAAACAGCGCGCTTAGCAAGTTAAGCGCTGAGATGAAAATATTTTCTTAAATTGTGCGCTGTTTATTCCGGACTGATGCCGGATGTGTTATAATAAAAAGACGGAGAAAACGTAACAGACCAGGCAGAATGCTGCACTTGCGGACACCCGGATGTTTCACTGCTGGGACATCAGACTGCAGCAGAAATTTTTGGAGGCGGATATTTATGAATACAAATTACGATATAGAAGCGGTTATTACAAGCTTTAACCAGAAAGACATGATTTACCAGGCAGTCGGTTCTTTGTGCAGCCAGACAGTAAAGCCAAAAAGAATCATAATAGCAGACGATGGTTCAGCAGATGAAAAGTCCATTCAGATTCTGCATGAGATTGAAACAGATGACAGGATGCCAATTCCCGTTGAAGTTATCCGCCAGACAAACAGCGGCGTATCAGCGGCAAGAAATGCAGGAATTCAGAAAACGCAGGCTTCCCTGGTACTGGTGCTTGACGGCGATGATTACCTTGAGCCGTCTTTTATCGAAGAAGTCAGTCAGTTATTGTGCGAAAATCCGGCTATGACAGCGGCATCCTCCTGGCTTCGTACATTTGGCGCTCTTGAGGCGGTTGTACGTCCGGCTGGAGGCAGTGTGGCTGATTTTCTTTCGCGGAACTGCTGTCCTGCTGCAAATATATTCCGGCGTGAGGAATGGCAAAAATGCGGCGGATATGATGAAACCATGCGAAACGGTTTTGAGGACTGGGATTTCTTTTTAAGCATGCTGGAAGTTCGTCTGGATGCGTTTATCGGTATTGTGGAAAAACCTCTGATAAATTACCGTACTGCGCCTGCTTCGTCAAATATAAAAAGCATGGAAAAACGGCTCGGGCTTATGCGTTATATGATTGAAAAGCATAGAAACAGTTATAAAGAGCATATTGCAGAGGCTGTACTGGGTGTGGAAGCAGTATCTATGGAAAGGCTTTATGGATGGGAAAGTGAAATGATACATGCTAAATTATCCGGACAGAATCTGCACAGGATATCAAAAGAGTTTATAGAGAGTCCGTCATATGGTGATGGAGGGATGGCAGCAGCTGTCCGGATTGTGTCAGCGCAGCAGCCGTCTGCAGGCTGATAGAAGCTGCGGAATCGGAATCATCCTGACTGGCAGGATATGGAAGCAGCTGGCTGGTATCATCTGGTCTGCAGCCGGATACTTGTCAGTGCAGGAACAGATTCTGTATGGATTTGCGTCGATGGCTTTTATCAAAATTGTAATTATTATATAAAAACGTCTTATTTAATCCCGAAATATTATACAAATTATATAAAAAATTAAAAAATCAGATTTTTCCCTTTACAAATATCATCAAACCGTTTATTATAAATAACATCTTAATTTTCTTATATGGCTCTGCCGGAACGGCATCCATCAGAGATAGCAGAATCAGCTATACTCTACAAATATGTTTCAGGTAAATATCGCTGCATCAAGCCAGCATAATCCCCATGAAAATTAGAAAGTGAAAATAAAAAGAGAATAATAGAGTAAGCAAAAATATAGAAAAATAGAAAGCAGGTGAAGATTTGTCTAAAATTATCGGTTTTTATGGAAGCTGTCCGGCCGATATCTGCATGTATGCTGCCTGTGCCATGCAAAGTACAGGCAGACGGGTCTGTGTCATTGATAATTCAGATGACGGGGTGCTGTTTTACAGCATTGCGGCGCCGGATAGGCAGACGGAGGCAGTTACATTTCACAATGTAGATTTTTTGCGCCTTGAGCCGATTGTCCGGTGGCATGAGCTGGACTATGAGTATGTATTTGTACAGCTTGGGGCCTGTCCGCCGCAGCTGTGCCTGGCGCTCTGCAGTGAGCGTGTGCTGGTGACAGACTGTGAGCGCAGAAACCTGGATTATTATAACCAGTATATGCAGCTGAACAGCATGACGGCATCAGTGCTGCTGCGCGGTTTTTTCCAAAACCCGGATTCTCTGGCCATGATGCAGAGATATTTTGAAAGAGATAACGGTTTTATTGAGAACTGGATGCTGCTGCCCCTGCATCGGTCAGATGAGGCGTACCGGCTGGAAATGCAGTATGGGAGCCTGCATCAGGCTGCGCAGGTTTCGGCAGATATGCAGCGGGTGCTGACGCAGCTTTTGCGTATGATGGAGAGAAAAGGAGGGAGTCTGTGAATAGGATAGTCTGGGGTGAGGATAACAGGAAAGCAGAGAATGGAGGATGCCTGTGAAGATTGCATTTTGGAGCGGGGAAGAGAAAATTGGAATGACAAGCAGCATGGCGGCAGCTGCCTGTGTCTGTTCGAATGTCTGGGATTTGAAAACAGTCCTTTTGCAGAGCAGAAACCAGAAAGGGGATTTGTATCAGAAATTTGATGGCAGCCAGTGTTCCTGCCTGGGCAGAAGGACGCGGGAGCGTCTGGTTACGGTCAGAAAGGGCCGCATGTATTATCTGATGCAGCCAGGGTATGCAAAGCAGGAGCAGTATCCTGAATTTTTTAAAAAAAGCATGCGGCGGCTGATTTTAAGGGCTGAGAAATTTGCGGATATTACATTTATCGACTGCGGAAGCGGAGAAGATGAGCTGGCGGCAGATATTTTGTCCAGTGCGGATGTATCGGTCATCAATATTTCTCAGGGGCGCCAGTGTCTGAATCTTTTCTTTCAAAAACGGCATGCGTTTCATGGAAGCGTTATCTATCTGGTAAATCAATACCAGCAGAATTCTATTTGTGATAAACAGTATCTGAACCGTCTTTACAGGATTCCCAAAGAAGCGTTAGCAGTTATTCCGGATAACCAGTTTTTCCGCTATGCAGGAGATAACGGGAAGATGGAGCGTTTTATATTGAGATATGCACGCTGTACAAATACGGACAGGCAGTTTTATTTTATGCAGGAACTGGCGCATACTGTGAATATGATACTGTATGCCGGAGGATTTATAAAAGATATGGATAAACGGCACGAAGGGAGGATAAGCGGATGCAGTCTGTAAGAAAACACCTGAATCAGCTGTTTTCACGCCCGCCGCCTGACAGCAGCCCGGAAAGGAGCCCTGGATGCTGTCAGAACAGGACGGGAGTACCGGATACCTGATTTCGATTAATTTTCTGAGCTGTTTACAGGTTCAGGAAGCTGAATCCGAATCTGTCCAATCCGGTTTTTTGTAACAGAAGTCACAGTCAGGCAGATACCGTCTTCTGTTACAATCTGTTCATTTTCTTTTGGCAGATGGTCGCAGCAGCCGATAAAATATCCGCCAATCGTATCATAATCATCGGAAGTGAGACTGATATCCAGTTCATCACATAAATCATCCAGATTCATATGTCCGGCTGCAAGATATTCGGTATCACTGACTTTTACGAGAAGGTCTGTTTCATTGGCATCATATTCATCATGAATCTCGCCGACGATTTCTTCTAACAGGTCCTCCATAGAAACCATGCCGGCTGTAATGCCGTATTCATCCAGTACGATAGCTAAATTAATGGATTTGCTCTGCATTTCCAAAAACAGTTCGGCCGTATTTTTCTTTTCATAAGTAAAATATGGTTCTCTGAGAATATTTTGAACTGCGAAATGGTCGGTATCTTCATAGAGCAGCAAATCTTTCATGTTCAAAATACCGATGACATTATCTGTGGTATCTTTGTATACCGGCATTCTTGTGTAGTGGTCTTCCCGGTAAATTTCTAAGATTTCCCGGTAAGTGCTTTCTAATTTAACAAATGTCATGTCGATTCGCGGCGTCATGATTTCTTTTGCCAGGGCATCGGAAAAGTCAAACACATTATGAATCATTTCGTGTTCTTCGGTTTCGATAACACCGCTTTCGTGGCTGACATCTACAATTGTCCGCAGTTCTTCTTCTGTAATCGCATCTTTTGCTTTATCTGGGTCCGCCCGCAGCAGACGCAGAAATGCATTTGACATTTTGTTGATGATAAAAATCACAGGCGTCAGTATATGCATCAGTGTCTGGATAATGCCGGAATATGCCATGGCAAGCGTTTCAGCGTGGAGTGTAGCAAAGGTTTTAGGAGATATCTCGCCAAAGATTAAAATCAGTACCGTTAAAATACCGGTAGCAATACCGGCGCCTACACTTCCGAATAAACGCAGGGCTAATGATGTTGCAATACTTGAGGCAGACAGATTCACGATATTGTTGCCGATTAGAATGGCACTCAGCATTTTGCCGGAATCGTCTGTAATTTTCAGAGCGCGTGCTGCGCGTTTGTTCCCCTCATCTGCAAGTGTCATCATGCGGATGCGGTTGAAAGTTGTCAAAGAAGTTTCTGCAGATGAGAAAAAAGCAGAAAGAAATAATAACACAGCGAGTACAATTAGTTGAAATATGTCGTCTGATTCCAATAGAACACCTCTTACTATTCAATATATTTTGTGTATATGCTTACACATATTAATATAGCAAAAAAACAGGCAGTTGAAAAGTATTTCTTGTAATTTTAACCGAAAATGGCATAAAAAGACAGGATAACCACCAAAGAAAGGAACTATTTATGACACCACAAAATGAAAACGAAAACCAGTATGAGAACACGGACCGCAGAAAAATTGCGTTTCTGGCAGCAGGCTTTCTTGTAATCCTTACAGCAGTCCTGCTTGCATTCTGGCTATTCAAAGACCGGACGAATGCATCGACCGGAGAAGGAGAATCCGTGCGGATTACGCCGGAACGTATCGAGCGGATTTCAAACGATGTAAGCGAACAGGTATTAGATACCCTTCGTAAAGATATTCTGGCAAAGATGGTTGGGGAAGCGGTTACGAAGGAGCTGACGAAAGATAAAATTTATGAAATTGCATCAGAAAACGGATTAGAAATAACCGCTATTGGCGATGAAGATTTAAAAGCTGTGCTGGCGGACCTTCTTGAGCAGATGGATATTTCCGCTGACGGCCCGCTGACGGATGAGCAGAAGAAATATATCCGCCATGCAGTCACACAGGCGCTGCAGGAGACACTTGCGGGGATGGATATATCGAACGGGTCCGGATTAAGCGGCGAAGACAGACAGCAGATGGAAAGCCGGTTAAGGGATGAACTGTCTGAGACAATGAAAAATCAGATTCAAAACAGTTCGTATCAGCTGACCGATAAGGAACTGGAAGCGATAAAAAAATCACTGAATCTGCAGAGCCTGGTAAACAGTACCGTTAATACGGTTACAAAGCAGCAGCTGGATAAAATGAAATCGGATATCCTTGCAAATGTAAAGAAAAACTGTAAGACTCCGGTAAAAGGAAAGGACTATTTTACAGATGCAGACATCGCTGCCATTCAGGATAAAGTGCTCTTGGCGGCGAACAAAGAGCTGGCAAAGCAGATGCAGAGCCTGACTTTAAAAATCAATGAAGTCAGGTCATCGGTAAATACGCTGACAGAACAGGTCCGCGAATTAAAGACGCTGGATAAGAAACAATCGTCCGATATAGAGAAGATTCAGGCAAGCATTACAAAGATACATACATCAATCGAACATATCAATGAGATTACAAAGCAGCTGACACAGGCCATTACTGTTTCAGGAAACAATCTGGAAAAAGTAACCGGAAGCGGCAGTGACATAAAGTCTTCCAAGGTATCCGCATCTGATTTGACGATTGCAGAATTTGTCGATATTCTTGCAGGCAACGACCAGGTATATACAGGTGCCGTTCTGGAACTGAATCAAATCATAAAACAGTTAAAGGACGAGAATACAAAGCAGGATAAGGAATTCGACCAGTCTTTAAAAGAACTGGAAGGTTCTCTGGGCGATAACGGCAAAAAACTCGAAGAATCAAAAGCAGCGTTAGAGCAGACGGACCAGGAATTAAAAAACCAGTTAGAGCAGCAGGCACAGGAATTTGATAAGAAAATGACAGAAGAGCAAAAGCAGCGCGAAGAAGCCGATGCGAAGGAACAAAAACAGCGTGAAGAGGCCGGTACAAAGGAGCAGGAGCAGCGCGAAGAAGCCGATACAAAGCTGCAGGAGCAGATAGATGCTGCAAATGAGCTTACCGGGGAGCCGTCAGAAGCCGGAAACGTAAAAGGAGATACCATTTTTCAAAAGATTGGCTCTATTATAGAGATTTTATCAAAAGACGGACTGGAAGGACTGCTTCATGTTCTGCAGAATATAGGCGGGGCTGAAACGGTGGAAGAAGGCATGGATTATCTGAACACAGATCTTAAAGATGCCAGAGCCAGGGTAGGAGAGCTGGAAAAGGAAAAGTGGCTTTCAAATCTTACGCTGCTGGCACAGTCAGAGGAGGAAGGAGGGTCAGGCTATGCGTACCACGAAAGCGGTTCTGCTTATGTGTATCAGATTCCTCTTGTATCAGACGAAGAGCAGATTCCGTTAAGCGAAGACGACACCTCGATTGTGGTAGATTTTAAAAGGCCGGACAGGCTGCCGTCCAATGTGGCTTTGTCAGTGAGCGGGAATGACCTGCTGATTACCTTTACCAACAGGCCGGCGCGGAATATTGATATCGTATCCATTCATGTATACAAAGAAAAATGAAAGCAAAGAAAATAAAAGTAATGGAAATAGAAGTAATGGAAATAGAAGCAAAGAAAGAAGAAACAGCGGAAATAGGAACTTAGAAATTATAAACAATCCAGACAGGAACGAAAATTTTAAATGAAAGAACTAAGAACAAAGAATGAAAACAAAGTAACTAAGAACAGAGAATGAAAACAAAAACAACGGAACAAAAGACAAAAAAAGTAAAAACAATGGAAACAAGAACAAAGGATTTAGAAAATTAAAAAGGAGGAATATAAGATGCGAAATAAAAAAGCATATAAAGCAGTATCATTTGTACTGGCAGCCGGCATACTGGCTTTTACACCAGCTGTAAGCACTCAGGCAGCGGTCATTACATCAAATGCAACGGACAAACTGGCTGTTGTATTTCAGGAAGGAACCGCATACAGTGCCGGAGATTATGTCATTAACGACGGAGAAATGTATATCTGCACGGATGATGTGCAGGGGGCATGGAGCCAGGCGGAAGCCAGCTTTATGCAGATTACCAAAAACAAAGAGCTTGGCCGTTCAGAGGACTTAGCGGCTGCTTATGAAGATACAAAAGACCCTTCAGAAGAAAAATCCCTGATGGCGTTTGCAGCAAATGCCTGGCAGAAGCTGAAAGGATTTCTGGGAATAGGCAGTGCAGAAGCGGATATCCAGGACGAGACGCAGTATAAAAATGCTTCCGTCAGCCAGAAACTGAATTACTTAGGGGAGCAGAACCGGCAGCATCGTACGAATTTAAATGAATTAGACGAGTGGGTAAAAAAGTCTTTTCAATCTGTCAGTAGTGGAAAAAAATTAATAGCGGACGCTATTACTGACAATGACGGCACTGCAGGTCCGCAGAATTCGTTTGCTGTACTGAGCCAGGCGATTCGTAATATGGCGCAGCTGAAATATAACCAGGGGCATGATACTGGCTATGGAAAAGGAAGCAGTGACGGTTACACCAGCGGGAAAAAGGATGGAAAGGAAGAAGGAAAATCTGAAGGTTACCAGGATGGAATTAATTTTGCAGATAACCGCCTGAATCCGGGTTCTGTAAGCTATATAGAAGGCAAAAAGGATGGAAAGGAAGAAGGAAAAAACGAATCCGGCCTGAAATTCTGGGATGCTGATATGTATCTGAAATATGACGGACCAGACATGCAAAACTGCCCGGCGGAGCTGGAGAACTGCTTTAGTTATGGTTCTGGATTTTCGCAGAATCACAGAGCATGGAATTTCTGTTATGATCTTGGCCCGAGTACGATATACGGGATATCAGCAAATGTATTTTACAGGGATTCCTATGGGAGCGCTGTCGACAACAATATATATGTGAAATCGGGAGATGGGTATGACAGTTATTCTAATGGGGATATTTGTGAGATGTCGTTTCAAAATGGGCGTATTGAACTGAATGGGATTAATATAAATGTATTATATAGAAATGAAACTTATGTGAAAATACATATTGCGGTGATATATGTGTAAGGCAGGGATGAGAGAATAAAAATGCAGTCCTGAATTCGTAATTTTTTTCCAGAAATATTGACATCGATTACAAAATCGTGTATATTGTATACAGAATACAATATACACGATTTTAAAGAAGCTAAGAAATGAAAAAAGGCAGAAAATTCAGCGCAGAAAACGAAGCAAAAAGGTCTGTAAAATAGAAATTCTGGAGGATAAAACATGGACGAAATCAGGTTAAAAGCATTAGCAAAAATTAATCTCGGCCTGGACGTAACAGGCCGCCGGGAGGATGGCTATCATCTGGTGCGTATGATTATGCAGACGATACATTTGTTTGACAGTGTGCAGATGGAAAAAACAAAAGAGCCGGGAATCAGGCTGACGACCAACATTCGGTTCCTTCCGACGAATGAACACAATATTGCATACAAGGCTGCAAAATTATTAATGGATGAATTTGGAATCAGCCAGGGAATCCATATCGATATCCGCAAATGTATTCCCGTATCGGCCGGAATGGCCGGGGGCAGTACGGATGCGGCTGCAGTTTTATATGGGATGAATCAGATGTTCGGCTTGCAGCTGTCAAACAGACAGCTGTCGAAACGTGCACTGACACTTGGAGCGGATGTGCCGTACTGTCTGATGAGAGGAACGGCGTTAGCAGAAGGGATTGGAGAAAAGCTCACAAGGCTTCCGGCTATGCCGCGCTGTCCGGTCCTGATTGCAAAGCCAGGCATCAGTGTATCTACGAAATGGGTTTATGAGAATCTGAAACTGGATGAACCGTGTGTACATCCGGATATTAATCAGCTGATAGAAGATATTAACAGACAGGATTTGCATGCGATTGCGTCTCATATGGGAAATATACTGGAAGGCGTTACAGTCAGAGAATATCCGGTTATCGCGCAGATAAAAGAAAAGCTGATGGAGCATGGGGCTTTACATGCGATGATGAGCGGCAGCGGACCGACTGTGTTTGCATTTTTTGAAGAGCGCGGCCAGGCACGGGCAGCGGCAGATGCATTGCGGGAAAGCGCACTTGCAAGGCAGATTTATGTAACAACCATATTTAATGTATAAATGAGTGAGGGATATCAGGGATGTCAGAAGATTTGAAATTAAACATGAATGCGTATCTGCCATTGCGGGATGTGGTATTTCAAACACTGCGCGAGGCTATTTTAAAAGGAGAACTTAAACCGGGTGAGCGGCTGATGGAGCTGCAGCTTGCATCCAAGCTGGGCGTCAGCAGGACTCCGATTCGGGAAGCAATTCGCATGCTTGAACAGGAAGGGCTGGCAGTAACGGTTCCGCGCAAGGGTGCGGAAGTAGCTAAAATGACAGAGAAAAATATGGAAGATGTGCTGCAGATACGGGAAGCGTTAGATGACCTTGCAGTACAGACGGCGTGTGATAAAATGACGGAGCAGCAGCTTGTGGAACTGACGCTGGCAAAGAAGAATTTTGAAAATGCGATACAGGCGGGAAACCTGAAAAAAATTGTGGAATTTGACGTGGAATTCCATGATATTATATATGAAGCAACTGATAATCCGAAGCTTGTAGCAATGCTGAATAATCTGAGGGAGCAGATTTACCGCTACCGGGTAGAATATTTAAAAGAAAAAGAAAATTATCCAAGGCTGATTAAAGAGCATGAAGCGATTTTAAATGCATTAAAAATGAAAGACAGGGAGAAGGCGGTAGATTATATGCGCTGTCATATCCGTAATCAGGCGGAAGCTGTCAAAGCGGTTATCCGGGAACAGGGCTGATTTTTATAAAAATAATGGAACAAATATCCGGGTGCCGGCATATGCTGATAGTAAGAGCAGGAGGGTATTTGTGTGCTTATGAAAAGTGTATATCAGACTCAGGCAGATATGCCGGATACGGGCCTGTTACAAATGAGCGTAGAATCCAGAGTAAACAGGGAGCCTGTTGCAGATGCCAGAATTGAAATTTCTTATACAGGAGAACCGGACAGCACGTTTGAAACGCTGAATACAAATGAATCCGGGCAGACGCAGCAGGTTGAGCTGAAAGCGCCGCCAATCGAATACAGTATGGGACCGTCTGAGACGCAGCCGTATGCCCAGTATACGATTCAGATATCTGCGGAAGGCTACCAGCCGGTAACAGTTACAGGCATTCAGGTGCTGCCGGAGGCGACGGCTGTTCAGGATATCCGTCTGCAGCCAGTCGGCGCTGCGGCGACATGGCCGGATGATATTGTGATACCCGCAAATGCATTGTTTGGCAATTTTCCGCCGAAAATCGAGGAAGCGGAAATAAAACCAGTCCGCCAGACCGGAGAAATTGTACTTAGCAGGGTTGTAGTACCGGAATATGTGATCGTTCATGACGGGGCGCCGACAGACAGTACGGCTACAGATTATTATATCCGGTACAAAGATTATATTAAGAATGTAGCATCCAGTGAAATTTATGCAACATGGCCGGATGCAACTATACGGGCGAATATTCTGGCAATTATGTCCTTTACCATGAACCGGGTGTATACAGAGTGGTATCGGAACAAAGGATATAATTTTACAATTACATCGTCAACGGCTTATGACCAGAAATGGTCTTATGGCAGAAATATTTTTTCGAATATTTCACTGATTGTGGATGAGATGTTTCAGAATTTCCTTTCCAGGCCGAATGTACGGCAGCCGATTTTGACGCAGTATTGCGACGGGCAGAGAGTTTCATGTCCGAACTGGATGACGCAGTGGGGTTCTAAATACCTTGGCGACCAGGGGTATTCTGCGATTGAAATCCTGCGCTATTATTATGGAAGCGATATGTATATCAATACGGCCGAAGAAATTTCCGGGGTGCCGGCTTCCTGGCCGGGGGTTGTTCTGACAATCGGTTCTTCCGGCAGTAAGGTGCGCCAGATGCAGGAACAGCTAAACCGGATAGCAAGAGCTTATCCAGCATTGCCGGTGATTGTGGCAGACGGCATATACGGGCCAAGGACACAGGAAGCGGTTGAGAAATTTCAGTCTGTGTTCGGGCTTCCGGTGACCGGGGATGTAGATTTCAGAACCTGGTACAAAATTTCTGAAATTTATGTCGGTGTATCCAGAATAGCGGAACTTGCATAATAAATCAGTAACTCCATCCAGCCGGAAGTCAGCGTTTATCACAGACTGCCTGGTGCAGACGCTGTGTTTTTTCGGCTGACGGAACACGCTGCCGACAAAATTCTGTCCTGCACTGACACAAATCAGACTGCACGAAACTCAGATTTCTGACCGGATGGAGCGCTGGAATTATGCAGCATATGAAAAATGACAGTTCTCAGCATTGACAAAGGAGTTACAATCAGATGAATTATAAATTTTTGATTCAGTACGATGGAAGCCGTTACAGCGGCTGGCAGAAACAGGGAAATACTCAGAAAACCATTCAGGGAAAGATGGAGGCTGTTTTAGGTAAAATGACAGGTACGCAGGTGGAGGTTCATGGCTCTGGCAGGACGGACGCCGGCGTACATGCTTACGGGCAGACTGCCAACGCGCATTTTCAGACAGATTTATCAGTTAATCAAATCAGGGATTACTTAAACCAGTATCTGCCGGAAGATATTGCAGTTTTGGAAGTGACCACAGTGCATCCGAGATTTCACAGCAGGCTGAATGCATCCAAAAAGACTTACTGCTACCGGATTCGCACAAATCCGCTGCGGGATGTATTTGGCAGAAAGTATACCTATAGCATGGAGGGGCCGTTTGATGTGCATGCAATGCGCAGGGCAGCTGCACTTCTTACGGGAACGCATGATTTTACTTCGTTTTGCGCAAACCGGAGGATGAAAAAATCGGCGGTACGTACAATATATGAAATCCGTATTGAACAGACCGAGGATGAACTGGAGTTTTGGTTCACAGGAGATGGATTTTTGCAGTATATGGTGCGGATTCTGACAGGCACGCTGGTGGAGACAGGATTAGGAAAGCGGGAGGCGGACAGCATGACGGCGGTGTTAGAGGCAAAAAACAGAGATGCCGCGGGAATGACAATGCCGCCGCAGGGTCTTGCACTTATGAATGTATTTTATATGAAGGAGCCGGTCTGACTGGCAGATATCATTTCTGGCGTACAGGAGAGGAATTTGATATATTATGAAAGAGCAATGGTATGTGACTGCAAAAAAGGCAGATTTTAAATCAATTGGTGAACGTTTTGGCATTGACCAGGTTACGGCGAGAATTATAAGAAACCGTGAGATTACAGGAGATGAGGAAATTGCTTCCTATCTGTCATGTTCGCCCGGACAGCTGCATAATCCGCATTTGCTGAAGGATGCAGATAAGGCGGCAGCAATTGCGGCAGCAAAAATCCGCGAAGGGAAGAAAATACGAATTATCGGAGATTATGACATTGACGGCGTGAATGCATCGTATATTCTGCTTACCGGGCTGCGTATCTGCGGCGCTTCTGTGGACCCGGTGATACCGGACAGGGTGCATGACGGATACGGAGTGAATGAAAGACTGATTGCGAAAGCTTTAGAAGACGGTGTGGATACAATTATTACCTGCGATAACGGAATTTCCGCATGGAAGGAAATTGCTTTTGCGAAGGAATCCGGCCTGACAGTGATTGTCACGGACCATCATGAGGTGCCGTTTACAGCGGATGAAGATGGAGAAAAGAGTTATCATATTCCGCCGGCGGATGCGGTCATAAATCCCAAACAGGCAGACTGTGCTTATCCGTATCCCGGACTGTGCGGGGCGGCGGTAGCATGGAAATTTATCCAGGTACTGTATGAAACAATGGATATTCCGGTACAGAAAAGTTACGAGATGATAGCGCATGTGGCATTTGCTACGGTCGGTGATGTAATGGAGCTGACAGGAGAAAACCGGATGCTTGTGAAATTAGGCCTTGAGGCCATTCATAAAACAGAAAATCCGGGCCTGCTTGCTTTGATTCAGCAAAATAAGCTGGAGCGGGAAAAAATCAAATCGTGGCATTTTGGGTTTGTCTTAGGCCCTTGTATCAATGCCAGCGGAAGACTGGATACGGCAAGACGTTCCCTGCAGCTTTTGTCTGCGCGTTCCATGGAACAGGCATCAGGTCTGGCAAAAGAGCTGGTAGAGTTAAATGACAGGCGAAAAAACCTTACATTAAAGGGTCTGGAAGAAGCAAAGAACCTGATTGAAGAACAGGAAATCTGGAAAGATAAGGTTATGGTGGTCTATCTTCCGCAGTGCCATGAAAGTCTGGCTGGAATTATTGCCGGCAGAATCCGGGAAATGTATCATAAGCCGGTGTTTGTACTGACAGATTCGGAGGACGGCCTGGTCAAAGGTTCCGGGCGTTCGATAGAAGCCTATTCTATGTATGAAGAAATGACAAAATGTGCGCCGCTTATGACCAAGTTCGGAGGTCATCCTATGGCGGCGGGGCTTTCTATGAACAGAGAAAATACAGAAAGGTTCCGAAGGGAATTAAATGAATATGCAAAACTGACGGAAGAAGACTTTATTGAAAAAATACATATTGATGTGCCGATGCCGCTGTATTACATCCGTGCAGAACTGATACGGGAATTTGAACGCCTCGAGCCTTTTGGAAAGGGAAATGAGAAGCCGGTTTTTGCTGTCCGCGATGTCCATCCGCTGCGAGCCAGTATTGCAGGAAAGAATAAAAATGTTATGAAGCTCGTATTAGAGGACGGGGCAGGAGGCAGCATGGATGCTGTTTATTTTGGAGATATGGATGCATTTCTTGCGTTTTTGCAGGACAAATCCTCGGAACAGGAAGTGGATGCACTGTTTAACGGAGTACCTCAAAACATACGTTTTTCTATTACATATGACCCGTCTATTGATGAGTATCTGGGCAGGGAGCGTGTTCAGGTCATTATCCGTCATTACTGCTGAAAGACGTTTCCTGTTTTTGCAAAAGCCACCGCACACAAAATCAGAAAAAAATCTGCACAGGGGCTGCCTGTTACGGCAGCCGCTGTACAGATTTTAGCATAGACAATCAGTATCATGCAATGCAGAAACAGAATGATTATTCAGCAGCAGGTGCGGCAGTTTCTGCAGCCGCTTTTGCTTCATCAGGAATAGAGAATTCTTCAGCAGCATTAAAATCAGAGCATGTCAGGCTGAATGTCATTTTAGGAATGCTCATAGATACGTCTTCTGCCTGTTCAGCCATAGATTCTGCAAGGCCGGAAATCAGGGCATTCATAACGGAAGTCATATCCATTTCGTATTTTACCGGATACAGGCTGGCTTCATCAATCCAAAGATGAATTTCCATATCGCCGGCATCATCCATCATCGTTTCGAGCTGGTCAGCGGTAACGCCAAGAGAACTGGTAAAAGAGTCTAATGCACCGGTAGAACTGAGAGCTTCTTTTACGGAATCTCCGCTGAGGGTAGCAGTATATTTGTAAGCGCTTGCGCCGTCTACATCTTCTGAACCGTCTGCTTCAAACTGATAGCCGCTTTCCATGTATTCAGTCATAGAGCTGGAAACGTTATACGGCTGAAGGACAGATGCATCTACAGTCTGTGCCGTCCAGTTTGTGCCGTCTGACATATACATGGTGCATGTTCCGTCTTCAGCTGTATCTGCATAAATGCTGGAGGAAGAAGAGCCTGCATCTCCTGCATCGACGGTTACGTCAGCTTTTAAGCGCATAGGGTCCTGAAAGTAAGCCATGTCCATAGTAGTAAGGGTTTTCAGAGACTGTGTTTCTCCGTCGGCAGATAAATCCATGTTCATTTCCATTATCATTTTTCCGGACAGGCTGGTAACATCTGCCATATTTTTCTGAGCTTCCGCAAATGGGTCAGCGTCAGTTTTGGAGTCAGCATCTGTTTTGGAATCAGCGTCCTGTGCGTCATCATTTTTGTCCGAATCGTCCTGCGCAGTTGTCTGGGACGGGGTATTAGCTGCGTCATTGCCGGTATCAGAGCTTCCGCAGGCGGTTACAGATACGGTCAGGGCAGCAGTTAAAAATAATGCCAGAAATTTGTTTCTCATTTTCATCGGTGAGTTCCTCCCTTAATAATGTGTATGGAATTTGGTTCCTTGTATATATTATTACGTTATGGGCAGTTTGTCAAATTTATTTCATAATAGGTTAATAATTTAGCCGCAGTCAGACAGGAGGGAGTACAGAGCAGCAGCCAGAAGAAGGAAAGTTCTTCTGGCTGCAGAGAATATCATAATCAGGAAGCCGAATCTAAAGACAGTATATCTTCAATGCCGCAGTTTAAATACATGCAGATTTTTTCTAAAACATCAAAACTAATCCGGGTTGTCCGGTTGTGATTCAGATTTCTGAGTGTGGAAGTGGATATGCCGGTATCTTTTGCCAGCTGGTTTTGTGAAACCCCTTTTTGGTCCAGAACCTGATTTAAAGTAACTTTCATGTACAGAGCCTCCTTTGCATATTTGAGAATAGCTTATCCGGCAGGAAGGATATTTATGCATCGGTGTTTGAATAAGACTTTACACTTATTGCAGAACCTGTTATGATTGATACAGACGATGCAGGAAAGAACGCCATCGTGATAGAAAGCGGACTAAGAATAAGAAAGGATGAAAAGCAGAATGAATGATACAGTAAAAGATTTTGTGAAAAAGAAAGCACAGGAATTAATAGAAGTCCCGTACTGCTGCGAAGAAGCAAAGGCAGCGGTCAGAAGCTGGCTGGATGCGATAGGGACAGAGCAGGAAGCCGGGCAGGCAAAAAAGATGATTGCAGAACTTGAAGAAGACAGAATGACGGCTGACGAAGTGCTTTCTTTTGCAGAATCGGATGCTGGTGTACAGGCGTTTGGAGAAGAAGCGGCAAAGAATGTGGCCGCACATGCAAGAGAAATCAAATCCGCCGGAGGAGTATACTGCGACTGCGAAGCCTGCGCGGCAGTGACAGCGATTCTTGAAAAAAAGAATGAGCTGTTATAGAATGCAGATATTATGATGCCCGGAATATCATAGGCAAAGCCAGGGCGGGAATGTGGACGAAGATAATGGACGTTTGAAAATCCCGTTTGAAAGAATCGCTGCAGAAAAGAGGAATAAGTAAAAATAATCTTTTGCACAAAGATAAATAAAGAAAGAGCTGTCGCATTCATCCTGTATCTATTACTTAGCGCGGCAGCAGCCTTTCTTTATGATGATTAAGACTGCGGATAAAACTCTTACTCAGACAGCTTTGCATTCAGGCTGTTATTTCGGAATTCTTTTGGCGAAACCCCGGTCACTCTTTTAAACACTTTATTATAATAAAACGCATTCTCAAACCCGAACCGGTCTGCAACTTCATAAATTTTCAGTTCCGGCTGCTTTAAAAGCTCCATGGAAGCCTCGATTTTTTTCTGGCTGATATATTTGCTGATGCCGGTGTCCGTATATTTTTTAAAAAGCTGGCTCAGATAATTCGGGCTGACATGAAAGCATTCTGCAAGGTCAGTCAGGCTGATGCGTTCTGTTAAGTGTTCTTCAATATATTTCTTCGTATTTTCTACTAGAAAGTTTTTCTGGGAAACAGGGCGGCTTTGGAATTCCGTACAGAGCCCGGCCTTCAGTGTCTGCAGCCATGTTATCACAGATTTTACATTTTTCTGGCGGTACAGGGAACGGTAGCCGTCCGGCTGCGAATCGAAAATACGGTCTGCTGTTTCGCCTCCGCTGGAAAGCAGGGTCAGCGTAAAATGCAGAATACTGCAGGATACATCCATAGCCTGCGCCATATTGACAGGTTCCTTTAAGAGCAGGTCAATGATGCCGTCGAGTGTTTTGCACAGGGCATTTTCATCCAGCTCTTCGAATGCACGGGTAATGTCTTTGCGGAATATGGACAGATTGAAAACATTGTGCAGACTGCCCGAATCCGGCAGGTCGTCAAAGAAGAGAATGTTCTGTCGCTCACTGGCATAAGAGCTTATCTGTTTTGCATCATAATAAGAAGCGCTTGCTTCCATAATGTCAGAAACAATGCGTCCTGCGGAGGCGGACAGTGTCACGCTGTAGTAACGGTAAATCATGCTGCAGCTCCTGGTAAGGGCTGAGGAAATTTCCTGGCGGAAGCGGGCTGTATCCTGGCTGCCGGAATAGAACAGCACTGCGAAAAAGCGGCTGTCTAACGGGATGACCCGGCAGGAAATATATTTTTCAATCAGTTCTTCAAACATGTGCAGGGTGCTGGAATACAGGGCAGAGCTTCCTTTTTCCCGGCCGGCTTTTATTTCCACCTGAGCGGCGCAGTAAAGCGGATAGTCCAGGCGGATATTTAGCGAAGATGCCTGTGTTTTACACTGTGCCTCGTTTTCAAAAAGATTGTTTAACAGCTGGATAAAAAACCGCTGGGAAAAGAGCATCCGGTTTAAGGACTCCATGTCTGGCAGGGTATTTTTATTTAAGACGGAGGCGACCTCTGCGCGGGCCGCATCCAGCGCTTTGACAAGGATTTCCGGTGTCAGGTCGATTTTAATCAGGTAATCGATTGCCTGAAAGCTCAGCGCTTCTTTGGCATAATGAAAATCCTCATATCCGCTTAGGATAATAAATACGGGAAGGCGCCCGTAGGTTTCCCGGCATTTTTTTGCAAGCTCGAGGCCGGAAAGGCACGGCATCTGCACGTCGGCGATAACGATTTCCGGCATATGCTCCTCAATCAGCTGTCCGGCTGTCCTGCCGTTGGACGCGGTGCCGCATATTTCAAAGCCAAGCGCGTTCCAGTCTATCATTGATTTTAATCCAATCTGTACCAGCGGCTCATCATCTGCAATTAATACTTTTAACATAACTCCTCCTGGTCGGTTTTTTTATCTGTGTAATCATCCTCTGCCTGCACGTGATGCGCGGTTTTATTCTCAGCGTGAATGCTGTGTACTGTCCTATTCTCAGCATGAATGCCGTGTGCTGTTTTATCCTCAGCGTGAATGCCGTGTACCGTCTTATCCTCAGCGTGAATGCCGTGTACCGTCTTATCTTCTGCATGAATGCTGTGTGCCGCCTTATCTTCTGTATGCGCATCCGTGTTTCTGCGTGGAAGACGGATGGACATGGATGTATAGACACCCGGTTCGCTGGATATGGTCAGCCCGTAAGACTCTCCGAAAGTATACTGAATCTGTCTGTTTACGCTGCTGATTCCAATCTGGCGGAAAAAATGTGACTTTTCTGTCGAATCCTGGCTTAATACGCGGGCAATGGTTTCCTGTGTCATGCCGACGCCGTTATCGGTGATATCAATCCGTATATCGGTATCTGCGGACTGACAGATATGAATCGTAATGCGCCCTGCCTGTCCCTTTGGCTCGATGCCGTGAAAAATGGCATTTTCTACAACCGGCTGCAGGGTAAAGCGCAGAATCTGGTTTGAGAGCAGAGCAGGGTCGTCGATTTCATAATCTAAGGAAATGGTGCCGCCATAGCGGTATTTTTGAATCGTAAAATAATCGGTCAGCAGTGTAATTTCATCCTGTATGGAGACAATAGTGCTTGTCCCCTTGGAGATGTTTTTTAAAAGGTGGGAAAGCGCGGTCGCCATTTCCGCAATGCCGGGCGCATTCTGCGCGGAAGCCATCCATTTCATGGAATTTAATGTATTGTACAGAAAGTGCGGGTTAATCTGGCTTTGCAGCACCTGGTATTCATAATCTTTTTTCTGTTTCTCATAGGCAATTTTAGCCTCAATCAGGCTGTGGATACTGACGGCAAGCTGGTTCACCGCTTTTCCGATATCCCCGAATTCGTTATCCCATTCAATCGTTTCGTCCTTTGAAAAATCTCCGCCCGAGATTGCGGTCAGGCGGCTGCGTATGGAATGCACGGGCCGCGTTACGATATGAAACAGCGAGCAGATTAATATGATTCCGATAACTGCGCTCAAAAGAAAGACAGCGGAGATAATTTTCAGGTATCCGCCGGCCTGTCCGCGGAATGCATCGTTCGAAACAGGCAGTGTCAGGCTGCAGCCTCTGGCGGCTAAAGGAATTGTCAGAAACAGCTGTCTGCCGGATTCGGCTTTATGTATGGATATATTCTGATTCAGCGGAATATCTGCGTGATGCGGGCTGAGCTTTTTTAAGGCATCTGTGGGAGCGATTCCGTCAGAGGTCACTGCGTACGAATAATCCCCGGATGTAAAATAAATACAGGTATCTTCTAATTTTATATATTCTGAGACGGCATCTGCAAACAGGGAGGCAGAAACCTCTGCATAAACAAATCCGACCATGCTTGAGCGGTACGGATGAATGACCGGCCGGATGACAGGAAGCATCTTAGGGCGTCTGGATAAAAACGGGTCTTCCTGAAATCCTATGCCGAAATCATAAGAATCCGCTTCCAAAAGCCTGTGATAATAGGAAAGCTTCTGTACAATGGAAGGAATCGGACGGTCCACGGAATAAGAAGCGTTTGCCATTACCTGCAGATAATCGCTCCGTTCAATACCGGATATTACCAGGCGGCAGAGATATTTTGAAGAATGGGATGTACGGAATTCTTCATCCAGTCGTGCCGCGGCGGTGGAGGTGACACGGTTATAATTAGCGGCGGATTTCGGGGTCATGACAAAAGCGGTAATCTGGGAATTGTTCCGGCACCAGTCTGTCAGGTTTATGATTTCATTCAGGGAACTGTCAATCTGGCTGGCGAACAGCTGCAGATTCGTTTCGGCGGTATGAATCAGGTTATTTGTCAGATTCTTGGAAAACATCTGGTAGCTGAGGGCAGAAACGCTGATGCCGACGAAAAGGATGAGCATAAGCGTGATAATCAGAAATCTGCCCCGGATGGATTTATGCAGCGGATGATTCATAGTGTATGTACTCCTCAATGTCTGCTTTTATGCGGCGGCCTTTCCAGGCTGCTGCGCGTGGTCTGGATACGGGGTTTATGAAAAATGTGCTTTTATTATACCATAGTACGGGTCCGTTAAAAAGCATCTTCGGGGTTTTTATAAAATTGAGTGAAAAATTATATATTATCGTAAAAATTGACATAAAAAAATTTGTCTTTTCTTTGACTCAGCATAAATCAGCAAAAAAATTACCAAAAAACATAGTTTATACCATGGAAAAGGATACACTTTTACCTATATAATAAATGTATCAAACATCTGTCAGATACAGGCAGAAAAAGGAGGTAAAGGAAATATGAAAAAGAAAATAGTCAGCATGCTGCTCGCAGTTTCGATGGCGGCAGCAATGGCAGCAGGGTGCGGCAGTGATGAAAACAGCGGTACTGCAGATGCGGGAAATTCCAATACAGACGCGGATAACGCCACAGATGCAGAGAATACCAGCGCCGCGGATAACAAGGAGGCAGATAACAGTACAGAAAATGAAGGTGCGGGCGGCGGAGAAAAGACGACACTGAAGTGGGCCATCTGGGATGAAAAGACAGCGCCGTACTGGCAGGCAATGATTGATGCTTATGAGAAAGAGAACCCGGATGTGAAAATCGAAACGACAGACCTTGGGTCCGCAGATTACATGACGGTGCTTGCTACAGAATTATCCGGCAGCGGTTCGGATTTTGACATTGTTACGATTAAAGATGTGCCTGGCTATGCAACGCTTGTGGCAAAAGGGGTCTTAGAGCCGTTAGATGAGCGGATTTCTCAGGATAACATTGATTTGGGGCTGTATAACGGAGCGACAGACCAGGTAATGGCAGACGGCTCGCTTTATGAGCTCCCATTTAGAAGCGACTTCTGGCTGCTGTTTTATAATAAGGATATTTTTGATAAGGCAGGCGTGGATTATCCGACAAATGATATGACGATGGAAGAGTATGACAGGCTGGCGCGTGCGGTAACAGGAGAAGGCTTCGGTGCAGACCAGGTTTACGGCGCACATTACCATACATGGAGAAGCGCGGTGCAGCTGTTTGGGATTCTGGACGGGAAGCATTCTGTGTTAGACGGGAACTATGATTTTACAAAACCATATTATGAACTGATTAAAAAGGAAGAAGAAGACGGTATCTGCCGTACTTATGTAGATACGAACGCTTCGCAGCTGCATTATTCCGCAGCATTTTCAGAAGGAAATACCGCGATGCTGAATATGGGCAGCTGGTATCTGACGACTCTGATTGACAGCTTAAAGAGCGGCGAATACGATGCTTCGTTATGCGGAAACTGGGGGCTTGTAAAATATCCGCACCCGGAAGGCGTAGAAGCAGGAACCACGCTTGGAACCATTACAGGGCTTTCCATTCCGACCGTATCCGACCAGAAAGATGCTGCATGGGATTTTATTAAATTTGCATCCGGTGAGGAATGTGCGGAGGTAATCGCTGCAACTGGTACATTTCCGGCGATTCTCAATGACGAGGTGGCTGCGCAGATTGCTTCGTTAGAAGGCTTTCCGACAGATGATAACAGCAAAGAAGCGCTGAAAACCAGCCAGATTTATCTAGAAGCGCCGTATGACGTGCATATTTCGGAAATCAATACCATTCTGGATACCTATCATAAAGACATTATGAACGGGGATACCAGTATTGACGACGGCATTGCGAAGATGAATGAGGAAGTATCAGCCATTTTGAAAGAATAAGCATCGCGGAGGGCAGGACATGGAACGTGTTTCACAGATGAATAAAAGTATCCGGATGAGGGAAAGAAAGCGGGCCCTGGTCGCATATTCCTTTATCGCGCCGAATTTTATCGGTTTTGCGGTATTTACACTGATTCCGGTCGTCTTTGCGTTTGCGCTGGCATTTTTGAAGTGGGATGGAAATAATGCGATTCAGTTTGCAGGGCTTTCGAATTTCACAAAGCTGGCAGGGGATTCCCTGTTTCGCGCTTCGCTGAAAAATACCATTATATACTGTATCGGAACCGTACCGCTGACACTTGTGGCATCGCTTGCACTGGCGATTCTGTTAAATCAGAATATCAGGGGGAAGGGCATTTTCCGTACGATTGCGTTCTTTCCATATGTAGCATCTTTAGTGGCAATTACAGCAGTCTGGGCGATGATTTTTCATCCGGGCAAAGGCCCGGTGAATGCGATTTTATATTATATCTTCCATGTAGACAGCAAAAATCTTCCGAACTGGTTCGGCGGAAATCTGATTCTGTTTACGCTGATTTTATTCAGTGTCTGGAAATACATGGGATATTATATGGTCATTTATCTTGCGGGGCTGCAGGGAATTTCGGCGGAGCTGTATGAGGCGGCAGCTTTAGACGGCGCCGGTACATGGAAGAAATTTTTGTATGTCACATGGCCGCAGCTGCGGGCGACTACATTTTTTGTAACGGTTATGCTGACAATCAACTGTTTTAAAGTATATGATATCGCAATTATGCTGGCTGGAGGAGGCGACGGCAGACTGGGAACTTCATCGACGGTGCTTGTTTATTATATTTACCAGAAGGCGTTTGTGGAATGGGATCTGGGATATTCCAGCGCAATCGCAATGGTGCTGTTTCTCCTTGTATTAATCGTAACGCTGATACAGTTTAGAGGGGAAGCAAAGCTGGAACAGTAGGGAGGAAAGAACATGAATGAAAAATACAAGTCTATGGAAAGAAACCGTAAGATTGGAAAATTTGTCATTTATTTTCTGCTCATACTTGTTTCACTGCTGATGATTATACCGTTTCTGTGGATGGTTTCGGCATCCATAAAGACAAACACAGAAGTATTTAAAATGACGCCGTTTCAGTTTATACCGGATAAGCCGAGACTGGAAAATTATTCCGAAATCTGGCAGAAAATACCGCTGCTGCGCTTTATCGGCAATACCGTATTTCTGACGATTGTGGTAACGGGACTGCAGCTTTTTACAAGCAGTTTTGCGGCATACGCGTTTGCAAAGCTGGAATTTAAGCATAAAAATGTACTGTTTTTAGCTTACATAGCAACGATTGCCATGCCGTGGCAGGTGTACATGGTGCCGCAGTTTATCATGATGCGCGGCATGGGGCTGAATGACAAATTACTGGCGATGATATGCCTGCAGGCGTTTTCGGCATTTGGTGTATTTATGATGAAGCAGTTTTATGAAGGCATTCCGGATTCGCTGTGTGAAGCGGCGAGAATCGACGGCATGAGCGAATACCAGATTTATGCGACGATTATGCTGCCGCTTTCAAAACCGGCGCTGTCGACGCTGACGATTTTTACATTTGTAAATACATGGAACGACTATTTAGGACCGCTGATTTATTTAAAAACAGAGAGCAGGAAGACGATACAGCTCGGGCTGCGTATGTTTATCGGACAGTATGCAGCGGAATACGGCCTGATTATGGCTGGCTCCCTGATTACGCTGATACCGGTTATCATTGTCTTCTTATCCCTGCAGAAATATTTTGTAGAAGGCGTGGCCTCTACCGGGGTTAAAGGATAGCAGTATCAAACAGACAGCCGGTGTAACAGGAAGGGGCAAAGCTGTCCGGTTTCTGGCGAAGCTGCAGCGGAAAAGATTCTGCCGCAGCTTCGTGTCCGGTTTTGCAGCGCAATGCTAAGCTTTGTGTCAGACGGCTGTTTTTGAGAAAGGATGGGGGTTATGTTTTCAAATTTATTTCATCTGGATAATCCCATATGGGTATTTATGGGAAGACTGGCGGACCTGGCGCTTCTGACCGGGCTGTGGTTTGTATGCTGTATCCCGGTGGTAACAATAGGAGCGTCTGTAAAAGCGTTATATACAGTTGCAATGCAGATGACAAAAGACGAAGAAGGGTATACCGCTGCGTCTTTTTTCCGTGCTTTCCGAAAAGATTTTAAGGAAAGCACGCTGCTGGGCTTTTTTGTACTTGTACCGGGGGTGTTTCTTGGTTCGGATTTATATGTTTACGGGAAGATGGAAGGCCCGGCAGGAACGGTTTTATTTACCGTATTTCTGATTCTGACACTGGTATATCTGATGACGCTTGCTTATGTATATCCGCTGTCTGCGGCTTCGGATTACCGGGGACGCGCTCTTGTGCCGGCAGCTTTTGTGGCAGCATGCAAAAATCCCGGGTGGGCAGTTCTGCTGGCGGTGATTATGGGGTGCGCCGTTTTGCTCGGAATCTTTGTATGCGCTCCGCTGCTGGCTGTGGGGATGGGGCTGGCGGCTTATGTGCAGTGCAAAATCGTACTTTTTTTAATCAAAAATTATCATATCAGGACAGCTTTCAAAGAATGAATCAGTATATTTTAGCTGCTTTAAATGAAGAATTGTGATATCAGGGCAGCTTTTAAAGAATGAATCAGAACATTTTTATTATTTTAAATGAAGAATTGTGATATCAGGACAGCTTTTAAAGAATGAATCAGAAAACTTTTATGATGAAAATAAGAGTATCAGGAGGAGAAAAATATGCTATACCCGCAGCTGAATGAAGCAAGGGCGCTGCTGGATTTATCAGGAATCTGGCAGTTTGCGCTTGGAAACGAGGAATTTGACGAAGAGAAGATGACGCGGCCACTGCAGCATGCGGAAACGATGGCGGTTCCGGCATCTTATAATGATCAGAAAGCGCTGGCGCAGTTTCGTGACCACTATGGATATGCCTATTACCAGACGGTGTTTCAGGTGCCAAAAACACTGAAAGGCCAGCGGCTGGTGCTCCGGTTTGGGTCAGTGACACAGTCGGCGATTGTGTATCTGAACGGTCAGCAGCTTATGCGGCATAAAGGCGGTTTTTTGCCGTTTGAGGCAGAAATCGGAGAGCTGGTCTGTGACGGGGATAATCTGCTGGCGGTGGCAGCCGACAACCGGATTGATTTTTCCACGCTGCCTGTCGGAAACGAAAGTGACCGCGCCATGTTCGGCGACAGTCTTCCGCCTTTTGAGAGTGTGAGGCAGACGAAAAGGAAACCGCAGAATTATCCGAATTTTGACTTTTTTAATTATGCCGGAATCCACAGGCCGGTGAAGATTTACAGTACACCAAAAGACTATATTTATGATGTGTCGCTTACGCCGAAGATAAATGAAGAACAGGCAGTGTTAAAATACGAAATCTGCTGTAAAGGCGAAGGGCAGCTTACTCTGACGATACTGGATGAGGAAGGAAAACAGGCCGCGCAGGAAAAGGGCAGCGCAAAAGGGGAGCTTGTCATTCCTTCTGTCCATCTGTGGGAGCCGGGAGCAGCGTATCTGTATACGGCAAAAATCGAATTTGGCGGGGATGTTTATTTTCAGACGTTCGGAATGCGCAGTGTGGAAGTGAAAGGGACGCAGTTTCTTATCAACGGAAAGCCGTTTTATTTTAAAGGCTATGGCAAGCATGAGGACAGCGAGGTGCATGGCAGAGGTTTAAATGAAGCGCTGAATGTAAAAGATATCGCACTGATGAAATGGATGGGCGCGAATTCATTCCGTACCTCTCATTATCCGTATTCAGAAGAAATGCTGAATCTGTGCGACCGGGAAGGGATTGCTGTAATAGGGGAGACACCTGCGGTCGGCCTGAATTTCCCGGAAATTAAAGAGGACTGGTATAAAGATTTAAGCCGTACAAAGGAACATCACGAGGAAGTCATCCGGGATATGGTGGCGCGGGATAAAAATCACCCGTGTATCGTTATGTGGTCGGTGGCGAATGAGCCGGACACAGCTGCGCGGGCCGAAAGTGCTTATGAGTATTTTCAGCCGCTCTATCAGCTTGCCCATGCATGCGACCCGCAGGACCGTCCGGTTACGGTTGTTGTATGCAATAATGACTATGTCAAAGACCTGGTTGCTCCGGCGATGGATGTCATCTGCATGAACCGTTATTACGGATGGTATATTTTCGGCGGGGACCTTGACAGCGCAAAGCAGGCGATGAAGGCGGAGATGGAATACTGGAAGGGGAAAAATAAGCCGGTTATCATTACAGAATACGGCGCTGACAGCGTGGCAGGACTGCATGCGGCTGTGCCGGGGATGTTCAGCGAGGAATATCAGACGGCATACTATGAAGCGATGAATGCGGTACTGGATGACTGTCTGTTTGTCGTCGGTGAGCATACGTGGAATTTTGCAGATTTTGCAACGATTCAGGGGCTGATGCGCGTGGACGGCAATAAGAAAGGGCTGTTTACAAGGGAACGCAGGCCGAAGCTGGCAGCGCATTACTTTAAAAACCGCTGGACGGGGATTCCGGATTTTGGATATAAGGCATAAACCGCTGATTCAGGAGAAGAAACCGGGCAGCCGGCAGAATCAGAATAGCAAAGTCGGGAGCCAGTCAGCCGCAAAGTTAGCAGAATCAGGAAAGCAAAGCCAGAGCCGGGCAGTCAGCCGCAGAGTCAGCAGAATCGGGATAGCAAAGTCAGCGGCTGGGCAGTCAGGCAGCAAGAGTGGCAGATAAATCAGGATAATAAAGTAAACAGCTGGGAGAAAGAGATGAAAAAACGGAGAATTTATACGGTACAGGATTTTCAGACAAGGGAAGATGCGCAGCGTGTGCTGTTAGAAGTGCTGAATCCGCTGAAACTGTACTACAGTGAAAGCAGGGCCCGCCTGTATGTGGGAGAGACAAGCGCACATTATGAAAACGATACGATTCCGATGGAAGCCTTTGCCCGCCCTTTGTGGGGACTGGTGCCGTTTTGGGCAGGAGGCGGGAGCGATGCGGAATTTGAGGAAATTTACCGCAGGGGGCTGGAAGCCGGGACCGACCCGCAGCACCCGGATTACTGGCATACCTGCCGGGATTATGACCAGAAATTCTGTGAGATGGCGGCGATTGCTTTCGGCATGCTTTTTAGCCCGGACAAAATCTGGGAGCCGCTTTCGGACAAGGGAAAGGACAATTTAATTGAATGGCTCTGGGAGATTAATCGCCATGAATGCTGTGCCTGTAACTGGCAGTTTTTCAGCATTATCACAAATACAGCCATGTACAAGGCAGGGCGCCCTTATGATAAAAAAAGGCTTGAGGAGGGTCTGGACTGTATTGATGCCTACTATGATGCGGGAGGATGGTATCATGACGGAAACGGCGGAGATAAAGATTATTACAATCCGTTTGTGATGGTGACTTACGGCATGGTATATGCAAAATTTATGCAGGAGGAAGACCCGCAGAGGTGCAAAAGATTTACAGAACGCGCTCTTGCATTTGGCAGGGATTATATTTACTGGTTTTCAGAGGACGGCTCATCCTTTGCTTACGGGCGTTCTATGACCTACCGCTTTGCACAGGCGGCGTATTTTTCTGTATGCGCGCTCTGCGGCGTGGAGGTGTTTCCGCTCCCAGTTTTAAAGGGAATCCTTGCAAGGCACCTGGCGCACTGGCTGAACTTGCCGATTTTTGATAACGCCGGAATTCTGACCATCGGGTATGCGTATCCGAACCTGCAGATGTCGGAAAGCTATAATGCGCCGGGGTCCCCGTACTGGGCCATGAAAGCATTTCTGTTTCTGGCGCTCCCTTCGCAGCATCCGTTCTGGCAGGTGCCGGCGGCACCGCTTCCAAAGCTTACGGATAAAAAATTTCTGAAGCATGCTGGTATGATTATCCAGCGCGGTGACTCAAATGTAGTGGCGCTTGTGCCGGGGCGTACACAGACCGACGGACACAGCCATACGATTGAGAAATATTCCAAGTTTGCATATTCCAGCAGATTTGGCTTTAGTATTGCAAGGTCGCAGGTCACGCTGGCGGAATGTGCGCCGGACAGTATGCTGGCATTTGAGGTATATGGATATGTTTTTGTGAAAAATATTATTGAAAAGGAATTCAGTATCAGTGAGGATAAACTGATTTATACATGGATGCCGGTGCAGGGAATCCGGGTGACGACTGTGATAGAGCCTGTACGGACGGGACATATCCGCACGCACAGTATTCGAAGCGAGATTTCCTGTAAAGCGTACGACTGCGGGTTTGCCTTGTCAACAGATGACAGGAAGGGTTTCCGCCAGAGTCAGGACGGGGCATTTGCGGGTATCTGGAATGAGGATGGGTTTTGTACGGTGACATCTTTGCAGGGAGGCGGGATGGGAGAGATTCTGGTACCGGATCCGAATACTAATCTGATGTATCCAAAGACGAAGATTCCAATGGCAGTGTATGAGATTCGTCCGGGTGAGCAGACGGCTGTGACGCGGGTGGAGTATTTTTCACAGGGTTAGAGTGTGCGGGGGGGGGGGAGCGAGGGAGTGATTTCGTTATAAAAGAGGATGGTGTTAGCGGGCTGGGCGGGGGAGTGGCTGTGCGGACGCCGGGTGACGGGAAGATGCACCGGCTTCCTGTGACGGCTCCGGAA
>CANDJC010000046.1 GCA_947384955.1 uncultured Eubacterium sp.
CCGCCTGGTTATAGAGCAGAAAGCTAAGGGATTCTAAACATTCTTCCAATGCCGCAGGAAGACCGGGCAAATCCCCTCTCCCGGCTGTTTTCTGGCTGGTGTTACATGAGACACTTCGGGTGCTGCACGGATATCCTGGCTGGTGTTACATGAGATATTTTGGGTGCTGTACGGATGTTCTGGCTGGTGTTACATGAGACATTTCGGGTGCTGTACGGATATGTTTGAGCGATAGTTACAGTACGCCTGCCATGTAAAAATACAGCAAAGCGTCTGCTGTATTTTATGTAAAACCTGTGAAAACCAGCCGGGTGACGGGAAGATGCAGCGGCTTCCTGTGACATTCCGGAGCCGTCACAGGAAGCCGCTGCATCTTCCCGTCACCCGGCGTCCGAGTGGCCACAACATTTCTGACATTTTTTGAAAAAAACACTTGTATTTTTTTTCAGCTTGTGATAGACTAATGAAGTCGCAAGTGAGGCGGCAGAAAACTTGATAATGCCAATATGGCTCAGCTGGTAGAGCAACGCATTCGTAATGCGTGGGTCGGGGGTTCGAGTCCCCCTATTGGCTTTCTTTTTATGAATCCGTAATGGGTTCATTTATTTTATTACACAGGAGGTTTTTATGAAACCTGCATTACTTGCGAGTACCCTTGAGGAACTGATTCAGGAAACAAAGAAAGGCCGCATAAACTGGCAGATTGAGCTGCAGTCAACGGACGGGCTTTCGGATTCTGTTAAGAACCGGGTGACAGAAGATGATAAAGAATGGATTGTAGACGAATGCTTTATTTCATTTTACTGTAAGCATCATGGCAAAGATTATCTGATGATTACATATGAACATATTAAGCGCCATGACGGACAGGTGCGCTCCGATAACCTGATTTTTATGCCGCCGCTGAACGTCCGTTATTTTGATGTCGGAATTCTTTCTCCTTATATTGTGGATGCGAATGCTGTGCTTCTGGATAAGTTTCATCAGCTGTGGATGCTGGTTATGGATTCTTATAAGAAGAAGGACGGACATGTTTCGTTTAAAGTTTTTGATCCATATGAATAACTGGTATGGGATAAAGCGCTTGCATAAAAGCGGTGAAGGGGGCTGCTGTGAATCATCAGGAATTATGTATTTTGCTGGATTCAATATTAGCGCTGCTTGAAACTGATAATACGGATAAAGCAAAAGAAGTCATTAAGAATGGCATTAAAAGGATGGAAAGGGGCATGACATCAGGCAGTACAGATTATACGGGCAGCAGGAATAAGGAATAACAGCTGAATGGAAAACGCTGACGAAAGGTGCAGGGTCTTATGATTTTAACAAGGCTCTGCACCTTTTTTATTATGTTCATTTTTGCTGCCTGGATAATTTCCGGTATTGCAGCGGAGGTACCTGAAACTGTTTTTTAAATACCCTGTTAAAATAATAGGGAGAAGAAAAACCGGCAATTTCGCTGATTTCTTCACAGGTAAGGTTCGTGGTTACCAGCAGTTTTACCGCTTCATTTAACCGAATGGAAGCAAGCGCTTTATTGGGGGTTGTTCCGTATTCCGACAGGAAACAGCGTGCTGCATGGGCAGGGTGGCAGTTTGCAGCTTCCGCCATATCCTTTAAGGTGATTTTCTGCGGATAGTCAGACTGTAAAAGCTGCATGACAGTATGTGCAATCCGCCTTCCTGAATGATGTTCTTCATGGATTACGACATCAGAAAGGATGCTGAGGAATATATTCTGCTGTTTCAGCCTGTTTTCATGCAGGAAAGATTCTTTATTTTTCATAATGCCGTCCTGGTACCGGTTAATGCTGTAAGATTCTAAAGACCGGAGGCCTGTATAAATAGAACCGGCAGATTCTTCGCGGATTTTTTGATGTACCGGTATCGTATATATTTCAAGATTTTCCATGCTGTAATCAAAATCAGGTTTTTCCGTGCGCGGGGCGGCTTTAGCATGAATAGAAGAAGACATTTCAACAGGAGCTGTTGTATAAAAATGAAGCCAGTGAAAATAAGTTTCTTCCGTGCACCGTTTATAGGAGCGGTGTGTCTGTGCGGGGGAAAGCAGAAGCGCTTCATGCTGCCTTACTTCATAAAATTCTTCGTCCTGTGCCATATACAGACAGCCGTATTCGACAAACAGCATATCAAAAGCCCCAAGCCCGGAACGCTGTGCGTGGCGGTCCCCGGAACGGAACAGGGCATCTCCGGAATACAGGAAAAATGGATAAGGCGGCGCGTAAATTGATAAATACTTCAAAGGTATCCCTCCAGGAATGTTGAGAAAGTATAAGTAACGATATGGAAAAATCAGCAGAACCGGGAAATATATTCTGTATAAATGATAATATTTTACAATTATGCCTGCTGTGATTATACAATAATCAGATTGTTTTGTCCATTGTATTTTTGTGCATTGCGATTATAATTCTGGATATAATCACTGGGAGGTGAAAAGATGCTGGATAACTGGAAAGCATATGTAGAAAAATTTAACCAAAACGATGAAGAAATCATTATCCAGGCGGTTGCGGATAAGCAGGCGGCAGAATGGATACGCCGTGAAGCGCCATTTTTTGAATGCCCGGATAAGACAATGGAAGAGGCTTATTATTTCCGCTGGTGGGTTTTCCGCAAGCATATCAAACAGACAGAGGAAGGGAGGATTATAACGGAATTTCTGCCTGAAGTTCCATGGGCGGGAGCTTATAATTCCATTAATTGTGCAAACGGCCATCATCTGGCGGAGGCCAGATGGCTGAAAAATGACCGCGGCCTGGCCTGGGAATATGTGAATTTCTGGCTGCGGGGAAGCGGCAATGAATATTCTTATTCCTCATGGATTGCTGCGGCTGTCTATGAGCTGGCTGTCGCCCGGGGTGATATGGAGCCGGCGGCCGGGTATCTGGATGATTTTGTAAGATTTTATGAAACGGTTGAAGACAGGCAGCTTACAGAGTATGGACTGTTCTGGTCAGATGATGACAGGGATGCCATGGAGTGTTCTATCAGCGGAAAAGGGCTGCGGCCTACACTGAACAGCTATATGTATGCAAACGCGGCTGCTATCGCCCGTATTTCCGGCTGGGCCGGCCGGCCGGAATTGCAGAGGCAGTATCAGGAAAAGGCGGACAGGCTGAAGGAAAAAATATTGTCACTGCTCTGGGACAGGGAGGACCAGTTTTTTAAAGTTATCCCGCTGGAAGAAAAAAACGCCAGGCCGGCATCCCTTGATTTTTCAGAAATTCCAAAAGAACATAACGTGCGGGAAGAAATCGGATATATTCCGTGGGGAATGGGAATTTTGGAAAATGACTGTGACGCGGCGTGGAAATATCTGATGGACAGCCATTATTTTAAGACGCCGTACGGCCCGGCAACCGCGGAAAGAAACCACCCGTATTTTATGAAGCCGGCAGAACATGAATGCCTCTGGAACGGGCCGGTATGGCCGTTTGCGACGACGCAGACCTTAAACAGCATGATCCGCCTTTTGCAGAATGGTTCTTCAAAATATGTGAACCGGGCAGATTTCCTGGAGCTGTTTGCAGCCTATGCCTGCAGCCACCGGCGGGTGCGGGAAGACGGGGAAACCGTCAGCTGGCTGGATGAAAATATAGACCCGGATACAGGCGAATGGCTTTCCAGAAAAATTCTGAAGGGATGGAACTGGCGTGAGGATAAAGGAGGTTATGAGAGAGGGAAAGATTATAACCATTCTGCGTTCTGCGATCTTGTAATCCGCGGAATCTGCGGGGTTCAGATTGCAGAAGGGAATGAGCTTGTCATAGAGCCTCTGCTTTTAGATGGCGCATGGGATTATTTTATGCTGGAAGACCTGCCTTACCATGGGCACAGCATTACGATAGCGTATGATAAAGACGGCGGCCGTTACGGAAAAGGGGCTGGTTTGTGGATTGCGGTGGATGGAAAAATGAAAGTGTCCGCGGACAGGATAAAGAGGCTGGCAGTAAATCTGGAGGAAAAATAATATATATTAAACTGCTGTGAATTCTGATTACAGGATTTTACAGCAGTTTTTGTCAGTGCTTTGGCAGACCGTTTCTTATTTGCGGGATTCCTCGCTGGAACGGTAACTGCCCGGGGACATTCCGGTATTCTTTTTAAATACTTTGCTGAAATAATTTCCATTGCTGAATCCGAGAGAGAATGCAATGTCATCAAGCGTGCGGCCTGTTTCTGTCAGCAGCCGTTTTGCTTCTTCCAGCTTTCTGTCCATAATATAGGAAAAAAGATTCTGACCGGTTTCTTTTTTGAACAGGCGGGACAGGTGTTCTTTGCTGATAAAAAATGTGTCAGACAGTTCAGACAGGGAAATATCTGAATGATAATTTTCTTCGATATAAGCTTTGACATTCCGAATTGTCGGATTGCCTTCTTCTGCGGCAGGTCTGGCTCCAGCTGCCTGCTCCAGCTGCCCTATGGCGCTGGAAATGGCATTGTTTAAATCCTGCGGGTCAATCGGTTTTAGGATATAATCAACCACGCCGGATTTTATGGCAGTCCGCATATAGGCAAAGTCGCTGAAGCCGCTGATGACGATCACTTTTCCGGGAACATGCTCTGCCTCCAGATACTGCAGAAGGGCTGTTCCGTCCATGACCGGCATTTTCATATCTGTAATAATAAGATCCGGTTTCTCAGCCTGGATGACAGCCAGGGCTTCCTGGGCATTTCTGGCTTCATATATCTCAGTAATATCAAACATATCCCATTGTCCAAGCATTTTTACCGCGTCTCGGACTAAAGAGACATCATCAATAATCAGTGCTTTGTACATTTGAATCCTCCTTTTGAGACAGTCCGGAAGCGTTCGTTTCCGGAAGTATGATGTTTATGGCAGTTCCATGATTGAGCGTGCTGTCAATCGTCAGGGAAGCGGATTCCCCGTAAATGAGGCGCATCCGGTTTCTGATGTTTCGGATGCCGATGTGTTCTGCAGGGTGCTCTTCTGGTTCCTTTTGCAGCCATTCCTGCAGCATTTTCAGTGTGGAAGGCGGAATGCCCCTGCCGTCGTCAGATACGGTGACTGACAGTGTCCGTTCGTGCCTGTGTATAGAAATCCATATCGTGCCCTCCGTGCTGTCGTCCAGTCCGTGCTTGATGGAATTTTCCACAAGAGGCTGCAAAATAAGCACAGGAACAGGCCAGTTTTCGATTCCCTCGTCAATCTGCAGGTCGGTGTTCAGATGATTGCCCCATAATATTTTCTGGATATACAGATAGTCATTCATATTTTCCAGCTCTTTATACAGCGGGATCAGCGCCTCTGTGGGCCTGAGCGTGTAGCGGAGTGTTCTCGCAAGGGCGTTTGCCATCAGGTATACGTCTTTCGCGCCTTTTTTCAGTCCAAGCGTTCCCATGGCCTGCAGGGCATTGTTGATAAAATGCGGTTTGACCTGCGCCTGCAGCATCTGCAGTTCTGCCGATTTCAGCAGCAATTTGGATTTATACTCCAGATTGATCAGTTCATTGATTTTTACGGTCATTTCATGAAATGCCGCGGCAAGCATGCCTATTTCGTCGGTTCCGTAATCGTCTGCATGGATGGAAAGGCAGCCGTTTCCAAAGGCGGTCACCTTGGCAGTCAGTGCGTTTAATTTCCGGGTAGCAGTACGCGAAAAGCCAAAGGCCGTCCATATGGCCAGAAACAGAAAAACAGCTGTCAGGATCAGGATATCTTTGATTACGTTTGCCATAATTCCCTGTGTCAGTTCATGCAGCGGGATATCTTTCAGCAGATATCTGCCGTCAGACAGGTTCCATAAAAGGATGCGTGTTTCACTGCCCGTGCGGTAAATGGCATGGCCGGAGTCTTTTGGATTTTTCAGGATGGCCTCAGATGCTTTGGCAGGCAGCGTCTGGTCTGGATAAGAAATCAGCATTGCTTCCAGGTCATGGTTAAGAACGGCCAGCCAGGCATTTTCTGTGTTCAGGTTCTGGCAGATGTCAGAAAGGGCATCGGGACTGTATGCGATGGAGATCATTCCGACGTAACTGCTGTCCGCAAAATACCGCAGCGCCCGGTTTACGGAGAAAACGGAAGCATCCCGCAGGGTGCCGAAACTGGCATAATTCACGAAGGAATGCAGGGGTGATACGGTGAAATATCCAGGGGCATCCAGGGTATCCTGATACCAGGGCTCGTTTTCAATTTCAGGGAAGCTGGTATGGCTCATATTCTCACGGGAAAAGGAGTAAAGGATGCCAGTGTACGGGTCATAAAAATAGATATATAAAATGGATTTATCCGCATACAGGATATTTTTAATAGTCTGTTCATTTTCTGCCTGGGAGAGATAATCATCTCTGTGAAAGCGGAGGTTTTGAATGAAAGTATTACTGTTATACAGAGAAAGCGTTGTTTCATTCAGCTGGTTAAAATAGCGGCTGACGGACTGGTTTACTTCCGCAAGCAGCTGTTCGTTTGACTGTGTATACTGATTTTGCAAAAGGCGCGATGTGCCCAGGTAATATACAGCGCTGGAAAGCAGGATGACTGCTGTTGAGCATATGAACAGAGCCGCCATGATTTTTCTGGAAAAGGATGCGCACAGCCAGGTTTTTATCCTGCGGGCGCCAGTGATCATAAAAAGCTTCATAAGGTGTTTTTCCTGCCTTTCTGTTTGATGTCTGCTTTATTATATATGTAAGTAAGGAATATTACAATAGATGAAAATGACGGCCTGGCTTTTAGGATATCAATATTTTACCTGTATCAGTCAAGATATCACGGTTACAAATCAGGCGGGATTGGGTAAAATAAAATCATCAAAACAAAGCGCAGGGATATCCGGCGCACAGGATTTCACAATTAAGGAGGATTAAAAGTATGAAAAAAAGAATGGCATTACTGATGGCAGCGCTGATGTCCGTATCCATGATGGCAGGCTGCGGCTCAGATGACAGCTCTGGGGAGAGTAATACGGGAGGCAGTTCTGATGAAAGCCAGACAGACAGCCAGGATACGGCTCAGAATGAAAGCGGCGGCCAGGAAGCTGAAGGCGGGGATGTTACGATCCGCTGGATGCAGTTTCAGGTAGAGTATACGAACCAGGTAAAACAGATGGCAAAAGCATATGAAGACGAGCATCCGAACGTAAAGATTGAAGTGGAAGTGATCGGAGACGATTATTATGATGTATTAAAGACCAAGGCATCTTCCGGGGATATGCCGGACGTATTTATGACGGCAGGATATAATGAAATCGTGACTTACAAGGATTATGTTACGGATTTGTCAGATCAGGAATTTGCGGGACAGATTGCAGACGCCGCATTGGAATGCATTTCTCTGGACGGTAAAATAGTCGGACTGCCGGTACAGATGTCTGGAAACGGGATTGTATATAATAAAAAGATATTCGAGGAAAACAATCTGGAAATTCCGACGACGCTCAGTGAACTGGAACAGGTCTGTGAGACTCTGCAGGCAAAAGGCATTACGCCGTTTGCGAATCAGTTTAAGGATGACTGGCTGCTTGGGCAGTTTGTAAATTATGGATTTGCCGGAGGAGATGATACGACTGGCTTTATCGAGGGATTAAATGAGGGAAGCGTGAAGATAGCGGATACGGATAAAATGAAAGATTTTATGAATGTGCTGGACCTGATGTTAAAATACGGCCAGGAGAAGCCTCTGGACGCAGGCTGGAACGAAGCGGCCGCGACATTCGCGCTTGGAGAACAGGCGATGATTTTTGAAGGAATCTGGGCAAACGATACGATTACGGAAATTGCTCCGGATATGGAAATCGGACTGTTTGCGCTTCCAATGTCAGATGACCCTGCGGATACGAAGCTTGCGGCAGATGTAAACGGCGTATGGCATGTGTCCAATACTTCCGAACATGCGGATGTGGCAAAGGATATTTTAAACTGGATTGTTTCCAGCGATGCAGGGCAGGATTTCCTGCTGAACCAGTGCCAGGTAATCCCGGCAATGGAGGGAATGGCATTCCAGGGGACAAATCCGCTTTCACAGGATGTTTCTAAATATATGGAACAGGGCAGTACCATTATCTGGTCATGGCCGCTGTGGCCGGACGGCTATTATAATGAATCCGGCAAAAAGCTGCAGGATTACATTTCAGGAGGGAGCGGCGACCATCAGGCAGCTTTGCAGTCACTGGATGATTTGTGGATAAATCTTGCATCAAAATAATCAGAGCCCGTAACAGTCTGACTGAGGTTTCACGATGCAGATGCCGGCGCATCAGTTCAGGTGCGCCGGACACAGAAAAGAGGGAAACATGAAAAATAAGAAAAAAGAATTAATATCAGAAGTCCTGATTTTTGTCATGCCTCTTATGGTTTTGTATTTTATATTTTTTATACTGCCTCTGGCCGAAGGGATTTATTATTCCCTCCTGGACTGGGACGGCATCAGCAAAGACAGAAATTTTGTGGGACTTAAGAATTACATAAAGCTGTTTACAAGTGATTCCGATTATTTTGTGTCACTTGCGTTTACCTTAAAATATGTTGTATTAAATGTCATTCTGACTAATGTGCTGGCGTTTCTGCTTGCTCTTTTAGTGAATTCAAAGCTCAAATGCACGAAATTCCTGCGTACCTGTTTTTTCCTTCCGAATGTTATCAGCATGCTGATTGTCGGGTATATCTGGCGTTTCCTGTTTAATCAGGGATGCGCTTCGCTTTATAAGGCTACGGGATGGGACTTTTTTAACATCAGCTGGCTTGGCGGCGGAAATATTTCTGTTGCCGCTATGGTTATCGTGGCGATGTGGCAGGGGGTCGGCTATATTATGATTCTGTATCTGTCCGGGTTGCAGATGATTGACACAAGCCTGCTGGAAGCAGCCGCGATTGACGGGGCCGGAAAAGTGAAACAGTTTTTTAAAGTCACGCTGCCGCTTATGGTTCCGACCATCGGAGTCAATCTGTTTATGGTAGTATCACAGTCGTTCCGCCAGTTCGACTTAAACCTTTCACTGACAGGCGGCGGGCCGGGCAGACAGACAACAAGCCTTGCGCTTGACATTTATACAGAAGGCTATCAGAATAACCGGCTGGGCTATGCGGAAGCAAAGGCGCTGATTCTGTTTCTGATTGTCATTGTCATAGCGATGCTGCAGCTGAAACTGACGAATTCAAAGGAGGTGGAAGCATAATGGAAAAACTAAGAAATACCAGAAAGATTTTACTGGAAGTGTTTATGGTGATTCTTGCGGTTATCTTTATTTCACCCGCATGGATTGTGCTGACCAATTCTTTCAAGCCTCTTGGGGAAATACTGACAAATACATTCGGGCTGCCGAAAAGCCCGAGCCTGGAGAATTTCCGGTATGTACTGGAAAACATGAATTATGTAAGAGTGTTTTTTAATACGGTCTGCATCTGCGTGTTTGCAATCGCATTTACGGTGATACTGAGCGCCATGTGCGCATACCGGCTGTCCCGGTGGAATAATAAAGCCAGCAATGCGATTCTGCTTCTTTTAATGGCTTCCATGACGGTTCCGTTTCAGAGCATTATGCTTCCGTTTGCGAAAATATGCAAAAGCATGAACCTGACGGACAGCATTCCCGGGCTGATTCTGGTTCTGATACCACTGTACTGTCCGATGGCAGTGTTTATCTTCCAGGGAGCGATTAAATCGATACCTAAGGAAATCGAGGAAGCGGCGCAGATGGATGGCTGCGGGAAGCTTGGAACATTTTTTAAAATTATTTTTCCATTGTTAAAGCCGTCAACGAGCAGTATCGTAGTATTGTTCACACTGCAGATGTGGAATGATTTTACGCTTCCTCTGATTATGCTGCAGAGTGAATCGAAAAAGACGATTACGACAACCGTATATTCTTTTTTCAGCGCTTATTCCATGCGCTGGGATTATGCGCTGACATCCCTTGCGCTGTCGATTCTGCCGATGATTATTTTCTTCCTGTTTATGCAGAAATATATTATTTCCGGTATCGTGGCTGGTGCAGTGAAAGGATAGCCGGATGAAAGCTTCGCCCGATAAAGACAGTCAGAATGGCTGTTCTTTGTCGGGTTCTTTCTGCTGAAATGCCCTTTGGGAGCAAAAAATCAATATCCATCCCGTTAAAAAAACTAATATTTTTATAAAAAATGGTTAATATATTATGTTTTATTTTTCAGCAATATCTGCTAAAATAGAATTATTCAGATAAATTGTGCCAATAAAAGTGAGTAACTGTCAGCAATAGGCATGGATTAATTCTAAAAGGAGACGTTTTATAATGAAAGACATGAATGAATTGCGAAATACAGAGGGCATGCTGATTTATACAAATGAAGACTGTACGGGCTGTAATAAATGTGTGCGTGTATGTCCGACACTGGTATCGAATATTGCGCAGGACAATCAGATTCTGGTGAATCCGCAAAGCTGCATCGCCTGCGGGGCCTGTTTAAAAGCATGCGGACACGGAGCCAGAACATTTCATGATGATACGGACGCATTTTTTGCAGATTTAAAAAGCGGAAAGCACATTTCGGTCATTATTGCGCCGGCATTTTTAGCGAATTATCCAAGGGAGTATAAGCGTGTGCTCGGGTATTTAAAATCATTAGGTGTCAGGCACCTGTACAGTGTATCTTTCGGGGCGGATATTACGACATGGGGCTATTTAAAATATATTACGGAAAACAATTTTACAGGCGGTATCAGCCAGCCGTGCCCGGCGGTTGTTGATTATGTAGAAAAATATATACCGGAATTAATCCCGCGCATGATGCCGGTGCAAAGCCCGATGATGTGCATGGCGATTTACATAAAAAAATATCTGAAAATAACAGACGAGCTTGCATTTATCAGTCCGTGTGTAGCAAAAAAGAGTGAAATCATGGATGCGAATAACAAAGGTTATGTGAAATATAATGTGACCTTTTCCCGGTTAATGGAATATATCGGCAGCGCATATTCCCATAGTCCGGAATATACCGATGAGCTTGAATACGGCATGGGCTCGCTGTATCCGATGCCGGGCGGACTTAGGGAAAATGTAGAGCATTTTCTGGGCAAAGGGCAGGTCGTACGCCAGGTGGAGGGCGAGCAGGAAGCGTATCATTATTTAAATGAATATCTGCAGCGTGTGAAAAATAAAGCGGAGCTGCCGTTTATGGTGGATGTTTTAAACTGCAGCAAGGGCTGTATTTACGGTCCTGCGACAGAGCCTTCCAGAAATACGGATGACGTGCTGTTAACATTAAGCAGGATGCGGGATACGGACAAAGGGAATCTGCACAGACAGGGGATTTTGCATAAGAAGAACAAGAGCCCGTGGACGAAGCAGATATCACAGGAGGAGCGGCTGAAAAATCTGATGGACGCATTCCGCGATTTGAAGCTTTCTGATTTTATCCGCAAATATGATACAGCAAAAACCGTGCAGGTAAAAGAACCTTCGCAGGCCGAGCTGAATCAGATTTATTTAAGCATGAACAAGGATACGCAGAAGAAACAGATTATCAACTGCAGCGCCTGCGGCTATGAGACATGTAAGGATATGGCGCGCGCGATTTATAACGGGGTCAATACAAAAGAAAACTGCATTCATTATATTAAAGAGCTGGCAGAGAAGGAACAGGTGCATTTAGAGCAGATTAATGAACAGCAAAAGCAGGAGCATGAAGAAAGAGGCAGCCGGATTGATGCCATTAAGGGGCAGTTTACCACACTGTCGAACGCGGTTACGGAGCTGAACGACGCAAACGAAGCATCCGCAAACGAAGCAACCGACCTGGCCGGAAAGCTTACCGATATTTCGAATTTCTGCTACAGCCTGGAGGATTCGCTGGCAAGTATTCTGAATTTTATTGACATTTATAAAAATACAAGTGAAAATATTGTCAGCATTGCGAATAAAACAAATCTGCTGTCGCTGAACGCGTCGATTGAAGCAGCCAGGGCCGGAGAGCAGGGCCGGGGATTTGCGGTTGTTGCAGAAGAAATCCGCAATCTGTCGGCTTCCATTAAGACGCTTCTTGCCAAGGATAACCAGAGGGCGGAGGAGACAATTCCAAAGGTAGATGCGAGTGTGGAATCGATTAAACAGCTGATTGAAAGCATTAACCATATGAATGACCGGGTATCTACGATTGCGGCGAATTCGCAGGAGATTGCGGCGCAGACTGCAAATGTGCAGGTGATGGCGGAGGATTTGAAAGGGGCGGTGGAAGAAATTTAAACCGGACAGTATTCCATAATAAAAAGAGCGGTATCAGGCCGCTCTTTTATCAGATTATTTTTGGTAATATATTCCAGACACTGTACAATTTCTGCGTCCGTATGTCCGTGATTACGCAGCCATTCAATCAGTCTGGCAATATCTGCTGAGCTCATTTCTTCCATATTCCCTCCTCTCCATATGCTGGACCCGCCTGAACCGTTACTGACTTTCGTATGATATCTTCTTTCTTAAGCATATACCCTTACGGGTTTTTTGTAAATAGTCAGTTTGAAAAAAAACTTGCATTCTTCTTCTCATTGTGATAAATTAGAGATGTTGTGAAAAAGGCGATGGTCCTCTGATACAAAGGGTATTAAGAACATCAAAATAACAGGAGGTCACAAAAATGAATGCAACAGAGATTATGAGAAGCATTGAGTCAGCGCAGATGAAAGAATCTGCTCCGCAGTTCCATGTAGGAGATACTGTAAAAGTATATGGAAAGATTGTGGAAGGAAACCGTGAAAGAGTCCAGGTTTTTGAAGGAGTCGTATTAAAGAAACAGGGTTCAAGCAACCGTGAAACATTCACCGTAAGAAAGTTATCCAACGGCGTAGGCGTAGAAAAGACCTGGCCGCTGCATTCTCCAAATGTAGAAAAGGTAGAAATCGTGCGTTACGGCAAGGTAAGACGCGCAAAATTAAATTATTTAAGGGGACGTGTAGGCAAGAGCGCAAAAGTAAAAGAATTAGTAAAATAATTCAGGATTCAGACATTCAGACATTCAGGATTCGAAAAGAGACAATTGCAAGATTGTCTCTTTTTTAGAAATATTCATTTGATTTATCATATTTGGCTGATAAGGAAAGAAAAGCATGGGAAGAAAAGTCAGGGGACTTCAGTTTGGAAGAAAAAAGGAACATAAGGTGAATCTGTCCCTGTTTCAGGAAGTTCTAATCTGGATACTGGAAATTGCCATTACGATTGCGATTGCACTCGTATTTACGTATTTCTTCGGTGTGCGTTCTGCTGTCATCGGGCCTTCGATGTCGCCGCAGTTAGACGACGGGGATGAAGTGCTGATTGACCGGTTTTCCTATAAGTTTATATCTCCCAAACCCGGGGATATTATTGCATTTCTGCCAAACGGAAATACAAATACCCATTATTATATGAAGCGGATTATTGCGGTTCCCGGCGATACGGTGCAGATTACAGACGGAATCGTGTACGTGAATGAGGAAGAATATATAGAGGAAACCCAGGTCAGCCGCATGGAGGACGCCGGTATCGCAAAGGATAAAATCACATTAGGGGAAGATGAATATTTTGTGCTGGGGGATAACCGCAATAACAGCGAAGACAGCAGGTTTGCAAATATTGGCTGTGTGAAAGAGGAGTATATTATTGGCAAGGCGTGGTTTGTTGTATCGCCGCGGCACAAATTCGGCCTGATGCAGTAAGAAGCCAGGCAGGAAAATAAGGAAGGATGATAACATGCAGTATCAGTGGTACCCGGGTCATATGACAAAAGCAAAGAGGCAGATGCAGGAAGACATAAAGCTGGTAGATGTTGTAATTGAGCTGGTAGATGCCAGAATTCCGGTCAGCAGCCATAATCCGGATATAGATGAAATGGGAAAAAATAAGTCCAGGCTTGTTCTGCTGAATAAAGCAGACCTTGCGGATGAAGCCGCAAACAGAGCGTGGTGCGAGTATTATAAAAAACAGGGGATGTATGCGGTCAGGCTGGATTCCAGAAGCCGGACAGGCATGAAAGAAGTGCAGGCAGTCATTCAGGAAGCCTGCAGGGAAAAAATCGAAAGAAACAGGCGGCGGGGCATTTTAAACCGTCCGGTCCGGGCTATGGTAGCGGGGATTCCGAACGTGGGAAAGTCTACGTTTATCAATTCTTTTGCGGGAAAGGCCTGTGCAAAGACCGGAAATAAACCGGGCGTTACGAAAGGGAAACAGTGGATTCGCCTGAATAAAAATGTGGAGCTGTTAGATACGCCGGGAATTTTATGGCCGAAGTTCGAAGATGAGCTGACCGGGCTTCATCTGGCGTTTATCGGGTCTATGAAGGATGAAAATTTAAATATGGACGAGATGGCGCTTGCGTTAATCGGGGAGCTTGTAAACAGGTATCCCGGGCTTTTGGCGGAGCGTTACCAGCTGGATGAATCCGGGGAGGGGGCCGCGGTTTTAGGACAGATTGCCCAAAACAGGAACTGCTTAAAAAAGGGCGGCGGGCTGGATGATACAAAAGCAGCCGTTTTATTTATAGATGATTTCCGCAGCGGGAAGCTGGGAAGGATTACAATCGAAACACCGTAGCCGATGGAGAGATGATGCATGAAGGCTATTTTTAAAGAAATCATCAGTCTGTGTCTTTATCTGGCCATTATTTTAGGCTGCACGTATCTGACGGTCCATTATGCGGTGCAGCGTACGGAAATTGAAGGGGCTTCCATGGAGCCGGCCCTTTATCACGGCGACCAGATTCTTGTGGACAAGCTGACATACCGTTTCAGGGAACCGAAGCGGTATGAAATTATCGCGTTTCCATACCGGTATGAGCAGGATACCTATTATGTGAAGCGGATTATCGGCCTGCCAGGGGAAAAAGTACGGATTGATGCACAGGGAACGATTTTTATTAACGAGGAAGCACTGGATGAAAATTATGGCATAGAGCCTCTCAGCCAGCCGGGATATGCGTCTTCGCCGAGGATATTAGGAGAAGATGAATATTTTGTGCTGGGGGATAACCGCAATGACAGTATCGACAGCCGCTCGGCTGAGGTGGGGATGGTACGCCGCCAGGAAATTATCGGAAAGGCGTTTTTTCGGATATATCCGTTTTCGGCTGCCGGTACGATTCACTCTGCCGCAGACGGAAAAAATGCAAAAGACGGCGGGTCTGCACAGGCAGGCACAGCCGGGCAGGAGAATACAGAATGATAAAAACGATAGGACAGATTCGGACAGAATACCAGGCAGCACAGATACAGATGCTGCCTGATTTTATTGAAGCATATAAAAATGATTCAAGGGCAGGCGTGCAAAAGCTCGCCGCGCAGGCTGAAAAAAAACTGCGGGATTTCGAACAGGAACGCCGGCGTATTTATAACCTTACAGAATATGAGCGTCAGTACAGCGGATGTGCATACATATGCGGCATTGACGAAGCAGGAAGGGGCCCGCTTGCAGGTCCGGTAGCGGCAGGCGCGGTTATACTGCCAAAGGACTGTGAGATTTTATATATCAATGATTCCAAAAAGCTCTCGGCGAAAATGCGGGAAAAATTATATGACACGATTATGGAAAAGGCGCTTACGGCCGCTGTCGGCATCGTATCCCCGCAGCGGATTGACGAGATTAATATTCTGCAGGCATCGTATGAGGCCATGCGCGAAGCTATAAATAAACTGGACCTGGTACCCGATATATTATTAAATGACGCTGTTACCATACCTTCCGTTCCGATACGCCAGATACCGATAATAAAAGGCGATGCAAAAAGCATATCCATAGCCGCCGCAAGTATTCTGGCTAAGGTCACAAGGGACCGGATGATGGATGAATATGACCGTATTTATCCGGAATACGGCTTTGCGTCGCACAAAGGGTACGGTACGAAAGCGCATATCGAAGCAGTCAGGCGCTTCGGGCCGTGTGAGATTCACAGAAAAACATTTCTGGCTTCGATATTGGATGCGTAAAAAGCAGCAAATCCGATTTTGAAGGCGGATACATAAAAAGCAGCAAATCTGGATTTGATGATGAATTCATACATAAACGCAGATGACAGGAGGCAGGAATATTTATGCAGATTGCAGATTATTTAGGACAGTACGCAAACACGCTCGCAAATGCACCGGCAGCATCGCCTTCGCCCGCTTCCGGGAGTGCGCCCCAAAACCTTGTGTCTGCATTTAACGAAATGCAGGAAGGGGCCGTATTCGAAGGCAGCATTAATGCGATTGACGGGACGAAAATACTGCTCGGGCTTTCGAACGGACAGACCGTTTCCGCCCGCCTGGACGGAAATGTAAATCTGATGCTGGGGCAGTCTGTATTTTTTCAGGTAAAATCCAACGACGGAAATACAATTGCGATTAAGCCGTTTGCAGGAAAAAATGCATTTAATCCGACCATTCAAAAAGCGCTGGACGCGGCCGGCATGGAGATGACAAAAGATACGATTGATATGGTAAACCGCATGATGGAAGAAGGCATGCCGATTGACAGAGGCTCTCTGGCAGCCATGCGCCATACACTGATGCAGAATCCGCAGATTTCCTTAAAGACCGCTGTTTTAATGACAAAGCTCGGGATACCGGTCAATGACCAGATGGCCGCACAGTTTGAAAACTACCAGAATGACCGTCATGAAGTGCTAAAGCAGGTTGCCGGGGTAATGGAAGAGCTGCCGGGCGTATTTGCAAAATCGTCCGGTGCGGCGCCGGAGCTGCTGAAGCTAAACGGACAGATACTGTCCATACTGGATGCTTCAAACGGCCTGCAAAACGGTCAGGAGCCGGAATTATTTGTAACGCCGGCAGAGGAAGGAACGCTGGCAGAAGAAGGGGCGCAGCTTCAGGAAGGAACGGCGGCCGGGAAAGAAGGAGCGCTGCTAAATGAGGAGCTGTCAGCTCAGACACCCCATAAAACAGAAAATGAAGCATTATTAAATGAAACGCAGAAAAATGTGCAGAAAGAAGCACAGGATGCAAAGCCGGCTGGCGCTGAGCTGCCAAAAGCCGCGGAGGAATCCGGGGACGTTTTAAAACAGGCTGCGTCCGGGCAGGCGGATACAAAACCAGGCCGTCTGTCCGAGCTGTTAAACAGGCATCAGAGAGCGGAACTCGAAGCGCAGCTTAAGGAAATCTTTCCAAAAGAAGAGAATCTGAAACTGAATACAAAGCTGACAGCAAAAGAATTTTTAGAGTCTCTGGCAAAAGGCCTTGATACGCTTCCCGCTCCCGAAAAAGAAGCTCTGACAAAACTGTTTTCCGGGAAAGCCTACCATACGCTGCTAAAAGACGTAATGGAACAGCAGTGGACGTTAAAGCCTGAGGATTTAAAAACAGAGCATAAGGTTGAAGAACTGTATCAGAGGCTGAACCGTCAGATGGGGCAGATTGAACAGCTCGCAAAACAGACGGGAATGAATACAGGCCAGCTGTCACAGTCCGCCGCACAGGTACGGGAAAATATCGAATTTATGCATCAGATTAACCAGGCATACACCTATGTACAGATACCGCTTAAAATGGCAAACCAGAATGCCCACAGCGATTTATATGTTTACACCAATAAGCGTAATCTTGGAAAAAAAGAAGGGGAGCTGTCCGCTTTCCTGCATCTGGAACTGGAAAACCTCGGCTCGACCGATGTTTCCATAAAAATGCTGGATAAAAATGTCAGCACAAAATTTTATCTTTCGGACGACGGCGCTTATGACTTAATCGAAGCAAATCTGCCGAAACTTCAGGCAAGGCTTGAAAAACTGGGTTATAACTGCAGGGTCACGGTCGAAAACCGGGAAGAAAAAGTAGACTTTGTGGAAGATTTTTTGCAGAAAAGCCAGCCGGCGACATCCAAAGGAAGGGGAATGGTACACCGCTATTCTTTCGATGTCCGTGCATAGGCAGATAAGGAGAATTCATCGTGACACAGAAAAAACGTGAAAAACCGAAAACAGCAGTCGCGCTCGCCTATGAGCCGGGCGAACAGGCTCCGAAAATCCTTGCGACCGGAAAAGGGGCGCTGGCAGAAAAAATCATAGATGCGGCAAAAGAAGCAGACGTTCCTACGTATCAGGATGATAAGCTGGCGGATACGCTTTCAAAACTGGAAATCGGGGATATGATTCCGCCGGAGCTGTACCAGGTGGTGGCTGAGATTCTTGTATTTGTCAACGATATGGATAAAATACGCCAAAAACTCGGAGATTACCGCAAATAACAGCTGCATCCAAAATAAAAGCATGTCACAGCCAGCTATGGAATGTCAGGAAAGGGAAGCATGATAAACAGCAGAAAAACCGGAGCAGAGTATGAAAAGAAGGCGGCGCAGTATTTGCAGACGCTTGGATATGAGGTGATAGAGAGGAACTTTCGGTGCAGGCAGGGGGAGATTGATCTGATTGCGAAGGACGGGGAGTATCTGGTCTTTATTGAGGTGAAGTACCGAAAGGATGCAAGACTCGGGGAGCCGCTGGAGGCGGTGGATTACAGAAAGCGGCGAAGGATTTCGGAGACGGCTTCTTATTATTGTTTTAGTCATGGAATTTCACAGCAGCAGCCTTGCCGGTTTGATGCGGTGGCATTTGTGCAGGGGGAATGGACGGTTGTGAGGGATGCGTTTGATTATTTTGGGTGAGGGGGGGGAGTGGCTGCGCGGACGCCGGGTGACGGGGAGATGCACTGGCTTCCTGTGACGGCTCCAGAATGTTAAGAATCCCTAAGCGTTCTGCATTTACGCTGTGGCACCGGACGGACGCGGCACCTAGTTCGCCCTGGCCTGCAGCCAGCAGCTAAAGGTGCCGCTGCGGCTTCGCCGCCTGTTTTTTGAAGCAGAAAGCTAAGGGATTCTAAACATTCTTCCAATGTCACAGGAAGCCAGTGCATCTCCCCGTCACCCGGCTGGTTTTCGTATGCTTTACGTGAAGAAATGCAGGTGATGGGGGGATTTTTTTTATGGAAGACCTGCGGTGAAGGTGTGCTGGGAAGTTTTCATGAAAGGCTTGTGGTGAAGATGAGCTGGAAAGCCTTAATGGAGAGCCTGCGGTAAAGATGAGCTGGAAAGTTTTAATGGAGGGCTTGCAGTAAAGATATGCTGGAAAGATTTAATGGAAGGGTTATGGTAAAGATGAGCTGGAAAGCCTTAATGGAGAGCCTGCGGTAAAGATGAGCTGGAAAGTTTTAATGGAGGGCTTGCAGTAAAGATGTACTGGAAAGATTTAATGGAAGGCCTATGGTAAAGATGAGCTGGAAAGCTTTCATGAAAGGCTTATGGTAAAGATGAGCTGGAAAGCTTTCATGAAAGGCTTGCGGTAAAGATGAGCTGAAAAGCTTTCATGAAAGGCTTGCGGTAAAGATGAGCTGGAAAGCTTTAATGTAAGGCTTATGGTAAAGATGAGCTGGAAAGCTTTCATGAAAGGATTATGGTAAAGATGAGCTGAAAAGCTTTAATGTAAGGCTTGCAGTGAAGATGCACTGGAAAGGCAGCTGACGGTTACGGGGCTGATTCGTCAGGGATTTGTTCTGAATGGATTTTTAATGGGCAAATGGAATCTGGTTTGTACTTGTAAACCGGTTATATAAAGTAAGTGGTGAGATAGATTATAATTATTTGGACGTAACTGCGAGCCTTAAAATCGCATAGACGAATCTTAAAACCTTCCGCAGGAAATGTATTGCCTCATTACATAATGTTACATGTAAATCCTTGCGAAAACCAGCCGGGAGAGGGGAGATGCACGGTCTTTCAGGGGCATTGGAAGAATGTTTAGAAGCCCTTAGTATTCTGCTCAAAAAACAGGCGGCGAAGCCGCAGCGGCACCTTTAGCTGCTGGCTGCAGGCCAGGGCGAACTAGGTGCCGCGTCCGTCCGGTGCCACAGCGTAAATGCAGAATACTTAGGGCTTCTTAACATTCTGGAGCCGCCCCTGAAGGACCGTGCATCTCCCCTCTCCTGGCGTCCGCGCAGCCACCCCCCTTCCCCCTTCCCCCCTTTCCCGTCATCCGCGCAGCCACCCTCCCCTTCCATCCGAAATCCCGTGCAAAAGTGATTGCTAAAAATGCCAAGAGAGGGTATACTGTTAGTGGGAGAATGAAATCGTAACAGCACTGCAGCCGTTTTTCATATCGGTAATCACTGCCGGTACTGACTGCTGCAGGGAAATTGCACAGGGGAATTGTATGGATTATGGGCACAAAAGGGAAGAAAAAGGGCATAGTGACGCTTCTAAATAAAGAAGAGCAGGATGTCCGGTATGATATTATCAAGCATTCGCTGTGGATTATCGTAAAATGTCTGTTTGCTCTGGATGCTGTAAGGTATCTGATTTTATTTTTGCATGGATATGGAAGCATGAAGATGATTACTGCGCTGACAGAGGCAATGGCCGGGCCGGTTCTTCTGCTTATATCAGCGCTGCTGTTTGAAAGATATTTCCTGCGTTTGAATCTGCCGCTGGATGACTGGAGTGTACTGCTTATTATCAATGGTGTGACATTATTTGTGCTGATGGGAGACCGCTGGACACGCAGCCTGGCATTTTTCAGCGTGCTTCCTGTAATTTTCTGTATGATTTTAAAAGATATCAAGCTGGTATATCTGCAGATTGCAGTGTCTGCATGTATGGTATTGGCAGATTTTGCATATGTCGATATGACGGCGGATGATTTGTGGAAAAACAGCATGCTTTTAAATCTTACAGGTAATTTATTTACCGTGATTGTAATCTCAAGGGTAGTCGTACAGATACGCAAGTATACACATATGTTAAATATCCGGACTACGCTGGATTCACTGACAAGACTGCATAATCATGAGGCGTTTTACCGGGAATTAGACCGTAAGCTGGCAGAGCATAAAAAGAGCACGCAGCCGCTGAGTGTGCTGATTGCAGATATCGATAACTTTAAAAAAGTAAATGATACATACGGGCATTCGTATGGGGACAAAGTGCTGAAAGTTCTGGCGGGGATTTTTTTAGAAGAAGAAAGCGAGCGGTGCTTTGTAGCCAGATATGGCGGAGAAGAATTTGCTATGATTATGGATATGAACCAGCAGGATGCGATTACAAAAGCGCAGACAATACGCAGACGCTTTGAGCAGCAGCAGATACCGACGGACAGCGGACAGGTAAACAGTTTTACGGTCAGTATCGGAGTGGCGGTCTGCGGGCCGGAATTTTCTTCGGGCAGGCAGTTTTTTGAAAAAGCGGATGAAGCGATGTACCGGGCAAAAAAAGGAGGAAAAAACCGGGTCTGCCTGTAGAAATCAGGCAGTGCCGGTTTTATTGTATAATCAGTTTTTTAGGAGACTTATGATGGATATCCGGGATTTTAAGAAGGCAGACAGCCGTGTGGTTATGGAACTGGAAGACGACAGCCGTACAGGAGGCATTCCTATGCTGAAATTTCCTCTGTTAAATCTGGCCGGGATTGCGGAGCATGGATTTACGACGCGTGAAGGAGGCGTCAGCCAGGGGATTTTTTCTTCCCTGAATCTCAGCTATACAAGAGGAGATGAAAAAGCGGCCGTGGATGAAAATTTTCATCGTGCGGCAGTTTCGCTTCATGCCGAAATATCGGATTTTGTTCTTACGGACCAGACGCATACGGCGAATGTGCGGACGGTTACCCGTGCGGACTGCGGCAAGGGGATTACAGTAAACAGAGATTATACTGATACCGACGGACTGGTTACAAATGAGCCGGGAATTGTGCTGGCGGCATTTTTTGCAGACTGTGTGCCGCTGTTTTTTGCAGACCCGGTGCGCCGCGCCGTAGGTGTCAGCCATTCCGGGTGGCGGGGGACAATTGCGCGCATGGGAAGACAGACCATCCGTGTGATGCAGGAGGCATATGGCAGCAGACCGCAGGATATTATCTGCGCCATAGGGCCTTCCGTATGCCAGACATGCTATGAGGTAAGCGGGGATGTGGCAGAGCGGTTTATGGAAGAATTTCCGGGTGAGGGACGAAAGCTCTGTTATCCGTCTGCTCCGGGGAAATTTCAGCTGAATTTATGGAAAGCAAACGAAATCGTGCTGCGGGACGCAGGTATTTTAAAGGAGCATCTGGCTGTGACAAATATCTGTACCTGCTGCAATCCGGGACTTTTATTTTCCCATCGCGCTACGAACGGGAAAAGAGGAAATCTCGGGGCGTTTATTAAGTTAAAAACAGAATCAGATAAATGCAGAATATCATAAATATCAAATAACAGATTAAGGGAGATGTAACGATGTACAGACAGTTATCACAGGAAATGCTGCAGTTTTTAAAAGAGAGCCCGACGGCTTTTCATGCAGTGGAGCGGATTCAGAAAGAACTGGAAAGCCATGGATACAAACGGCTCAGGGAAAGTGAGAAATGGGAAGTAAAGCCAGGCGGCTCTTATTACGTGACCAGGAACGATTCGAGCCTGATTGCTATGCATGCTGGCACGGAATTATCGGATTACAGTTTTAATATTGCAGCGTCGCACAGTGATTTTCCGGTATTTAAGCTGAAGGAAAATGCAGAGATTGAAGTCAGAAAAAAATATCTGCAGCTGAATACAGAAGGATACGGCGGGATGCTTCCTGCTACATGGTTTGACCGGCCGCTGTCTGTGGCAGGCAGGGTGATTTTAAAGGAGGATAACCGTTTTGTAACAAAGCTGATAAATATAGACAGGGATTTTGTGCTTATACCAAGCCTTGCGATTCATATGAACAGAGATGCAGCAGACGGCATCAAATTCAATAAGCAGGTGGACATGCTGCCGCTTTTTGGCACGCAGAACATTCAAAAGGGAGAACTGAAAAAACTGCTCTGCAAGGAACTTGGAGCAGCGCCGGAGTCCTTTTACGGCAGTGATTTATATTTATATAACAGGCAGGAGCCTTCGATATGGGGAGCAGGAGAAGAATTCATTTCCTCCCCGCACCTGGATGACATGCAGTGCGCGTTTGCCTGTCTGAAAGGTTTTCTGGCAGGGGAAAACAGCCGTTCAGTCAATGTATTTGCATGTTTTGATAACGAAGAAACCGGGTCTGGAACCAAGCAGGGAGCAGGCTCGACATTTTTACAGGATGTCTTGCAGCGGATAAACAAGGGGCTCGGAAAGAACCGGGAGGACTATCTGCGTGCGGTATCCTGCAGCTTTATGCTGAGCGCGGACAATGCCCATGCCGTGCATCCGAACCACCCGGAGAAGACCGATGAGACAAACTGTGTATACATGAATGAAGGAATCGTTGTCAAATCGCATGCCGGAGCAAAATATACGTCGGATGCTGTAAGCATTGCGCTGTTTCGTTCACTGTGCGAACAGGCCGGTGTTCCAGTTCAGTTTTTCGCAAACCGCTCAGACCAGCAGGGAGGGAGCACCCTTGGCAATATTTTAACGGGGAAGGTTTCTGTGAATGCGGTCGATATCGGGCTGCCGCAGCTTGCGATGCATTCAGCTTATGAAACAGCCGGAATCAGGGATACGTATTATCTGGTGAAGGCGGCAGAGGAGTTTTTTGATTCGCATTTCTGTGAAAGGGATGGGGGATTCTGTATCGAGAAGTAGTGCAGGGGAGGTTTGTGGCCCTGCGGACGCCGGGAGAGGGGATTTGCACGGTCTTCCGGCTGATTTATGGGTGGTGTTACATGAAATGGGTGGAAAGCAGTGCAGATGTTTTATTGGCAGCAGTTAATGGATAATCAGAGATGAGAAGACAGTTTGCAGTGCATACGGTACTGAAATGAAAAGACAGTTTGCAGTGCATACAGCATTGAAATGAAAAGATTGTTTACATTGTATGCAGTATTTCAGGTAAAGTTATTGAAAACTTTCGGGCAGGTTTCCGAAGATTTTGAATATTTTTCCAAACAGCCGGAAGACCGTGCAAGTCCCCCTCTCCTGGCTGATTTGTGGGAGGTGTTACATGAAATGGGTGGAAAGCGGTTCAGATATTTTATTGGCAGCAGTTAATGGATAATCAGAGATGAAAAGATTGTTTACAGTGCATGCAGTTCAGAGATGAAAAGACAGTTTGCAATGCATGCAGTTTTGAAATGAAAAGATTGTTTACAGTGCATGCAGTATTTCAGGTAAAGCTATTGAAAACTTTCGGGCAGGTTTCCAAATACTTTGAAGTATTTCTCCAGACATGCCGCCAGAAAACTGCGCCAGACTTTTTTCCAGCTGATTTATGGTAGGTGACATGAAATAGCTCAAAAACACTGCAGCTATTTTATCAGCAGCGGTTACATCCACTCTGACAAGTAAAAATTTCCACACCGCCAACACTCTTTCATGTAAAACTCTGCCAAAACCAGCCGGGTGGCGGGAAGATGCACTGGCTTCCTGTGACATTGGAGGAATGTTTAGAATCCCTTGGCATTCTGCTCAAAAAACAGGCGGCGAAGCCGCAGCGGCACCGGCAGCCCGCTGAGCCAGGGCGAATAGGTGCCGCGTCCGTCCGGTGCCACAGCCTGGAAGCAGAATGCCTAGGGATTCTTAACATTCCGGAGCCGTCACAGGAAGCCAGTGCATCTTCCCGTCACCCGGCGTCCGAGAGGCCACCCCCCCTTTCATTCAAATTCCTCGCAATCCCCCATTCTGCTTCTCTTCACCCGCACATTCTTTCATAAAATATCATTTTTAAGAAATCTGTAAGATTTTCCACATTCTTTTCGTAAGAATTATAAGATAACATCAAATTTGTGAGAAGCACTTTTGCAAATCTTTTCACAAATATACTTTCAGGCAAAAAAGGAGAACAGTCAATGGAAAGCGGACGTATACTGGTAGCAGATGATGACAGGGAAATTGTAAAGGCGATTGCTATTTTGCTGGAACAGGAAGGGTATGAGGTATGCAGGGCATATGACGGCATGCAGGCGCTGGAGCTGATATCACAGGGCGGCATCCAGCTGGTGCTCATAGACGTAATGATGCCAAAGCTGGACGGGCTTTCCGCAGTGATGAAAATCAGGGAGCGGCAGAATATCCCGATTATTGTGCTGAGTGCGAAAAGTGAGGAAACGGATAAGATTTTAGGGCTTTCGATTGGAGCGGACGATTATGTTGCAAAGCCCTACAATCCGGGAGAGCTGGCTGCCAGGGTGAAAAGCCATCTGCGCCGTTATACAAGCCTGGGGGATATTCATGCCATCGGACAGGGGGATATCCGTAACGGAAGGCTTTTATACCGTACACAGGAGCATGTGCTGTATGCAGACGGGGAGCCTGTACGTCTGACGGCCACGGAAACAAAAATCGTAGAGCTTTTCATGCGCAGTCCCGGCAGAATTTTTCCGGCAGAAGAAATTTACCGCCGTGTCTGGGAAGAGGAGGCTTTTGCAGCGGAAAATACCGTAATGGTGCATATCCGGCGTATCCGTGAAAAAATTGAGCTGAATCCGAAAGAGCCTGAATATTTAAAGGTGGTGTGGGGAATTGGATACAAAATCGAAAAAAAGGAAAATTTTTGTTAGCTTTGTGCTGTTTTTTCTGACTGTCAGCCTGCTTTTGTCATACGGGGTCAGGCTTGCGGAAGGAATCTATGCGCATCGGACGGAGCCGGAAATTTCCGGGGTGATGAATCAGGATTATCAGAATACCAGGGCGTTCAGACGCTGCATGCAGGAGCGGCTGTCAAACTTTCTTTCCATTGCCTGCGGCGGAGGGCCGGGAGACTATTATTATGCGGAGTCTGGCGGCTATTATGAAGGAGAGGCTTTTGAGGCGGACGAGGAATGGGAGGAGGTTCTTTTTAACTCCTGGGATACAGAATATAAGACTCTGGACGAAGCGCTGGACAGCGAAAAAAATAAGGAAAAAGCTGCTGGACAGAACAGTGAAAAAGCTGCTGGACAGAACAACACAAAGGCTGCTGGACAAAACAGCGGGAAGGATACTGCACAGAACAGCGGGAAGGATACTGCACAGGAAAACGGGCAGAAGCTGACAAAAGAGGAAAGAAACGCTGCGGCTGCGAAAGCATATCATGAATCCTTAAAAAGAAACAAAAATCTGCTATACCGGATTTGTTTCGGCGGAAAAGAGCTGTACTCGAATATGGAAGGAGTTTCCTGGAATGAGAACAGTAAAAAACTCCCGGATGGCTATAATTTTCTGCTCCGCTTTTCAAATGGAAAGGCGTCCATTATGAAAGACGGGAAGGAGCTGGATATTTACGGGGACGGCTATTACCGCGGCAGTCAGCAGTGGTATGTACCCGGTTATCAGAATTTTGAATCCGGCGGGGAGTTAAAACAGGCAGAAGTGGTAATGCTTGCGGCCGAAAATCCGGTACAGTATTCGTATGTGCGCTACCGGGCAGAATCCGGCGGCTATCAGGTACCGGATAACAGGCTGTATGATATTGCGCAGACTGTAAAAGCAGAGCATGACAGCATGCAGAGGTCTGTTTTCGGGTTTTGCGGCGGAGTCTTTTTGTTTTTGATTTATTTACTGTTTTTCCGAAAACAGAAAAGGCTGGCAGATGAAAGAATCGGAAAGATGCTTGGCAGTGTCTGGGCGGAGGTTAAGGTGCTTTTGCTGGTGATGCTGGCAGTCTGGATTTATGAGGAGGTCATGCAGGAGGATTATCTTACGCTCAGCTTTGTAAACGAGGCGCAGGCGGAGGAAGGGTCAGCCGGTACGGGGACAGATTCGATGCAGGGGCTTGCGGCTGTGCGGGCAGAAGCAGAGGAAGCTGCATCCGAAACAGAGCTGCTTCAGCAGCAGCCGGCTGGCATGGTACAGTACGAGGAAGAGGAGACATGGATACAGCAGGAGCGTATGGCGAATGTTCGAAAACAGGCGGCGGCTGCAGTATTTGACCCCGTAATGCTTCCGGTTCTGTTCTGGACGGGTTATCTGCTTGTAACTGACTTTCGCAGAAACCGCGGCCGTATGGTGGAAGGCCTTTTCGTAAAAATATCACGCAGAGCCAGGCTGAGCGGTTTAAAGCAGCCGTTTGCCATACAGCAGATGCGCAGATTTCTGCTGACAGCCGCTGCAGGGGCCGTATGTGCAGCCGTTTCCCTGGTTCTGACGGTATTTTTCAGCAAAGGAGTGACTGACACAGCGCAGACCGTTTTTGCACAGTGCCTGAATCTGGCGGTGTTTTTATGTGTGATTTATCTGAATCTGTCGAAGGCGAAGCAGCAAGCGGAGGATTTGGATTTGCTGGCAGATTATATCCGGTCTGTGCAGGCAGGGGATTATACGGAAAGGGAAAACCTTTTAAACGATTCCAGCTTAAGAGAACTGTCAGAGCGCGTCTCCCAGATACGCCAGGGCATGGAGCTGGCAGTGGAAGAAAAGATGAAAAGCGAGCGCATGAAGGTGGAGCTGGTGGCGAATGTTTCCCATGATCTGAAGACGCCTCTGACATCGATTATCAGTTATATCGCTTTCTTAAAACAGGAAGAAGGCCTGCCGGAGCATGTGAAGGATTATATCCGGATTCTGGATGAAAAGGCGGAAAGGCTTCGCAGCATTGTACAGGATGTATTTTTCATAAGCAAGGCAGCGGGAGGACAGCTGCCTGTGGAATTAAAGGAACTGGATTTCGGCAAGCTGCTGCTTCAGACGCTGGCCGATATGCAGGAGCAGATTCAGGCGGCTGCGGTTACCATTAAAACAGAGATTCCAAAGAAACCTGTGATGATTACGGCGGACGGCGCAAGGATGTACCGGGTGTTTCAGAATCTGATTTTAAATGCACTGACCTATTCGCTGGAAGGCTCCCGGGTGTTTGTGGATTTAAAGGAAAAGGGAGGATATGCAACAGCCAGTGTGAAGAATATTTCAAAAAGCGAGCTTTCGGACGGGACAGACTTTACCGAACGGTTTGTGCGCGGGGATAAAAGCCGTACAGACGGCGGAGCGGGGCTTGGACTGTCGATTGCAAAGAGCTTTACGCAGGCTTGCGGCGGGGAGCTGGTGCTTGAAACGGATGCGGATTTATTTGTGGTGCGGGTGGAGTTTTTGTGTACGCAGAGTGCGCATGCAGATGAAGAAGCGGCAGTGACGGTAAGGGAAGCTTGATTTTAGCGTAATCAGTTCAGACAGGCCTGTGCAGGGTCTGTCCCATTGGGCATTGACTGCACAGACCCTCTCATGGCTTGTAAAATCAGGAGGTCTATGATAGGATAGGGATAGGGATACGAAACCAAAGGAGAACCTGAAAACAGACCGGAATATGCAGACGGCGCTGAAGAGCCGAAATCAGAGGGGTATATTTATGAAGTATTTTAACACAGAAGGACGGTGCAGTCCCAGACTCCATTACATGGTAAACCTGGAACCGCGTCTGGAGCTTATCAAAAAGCGTTATATCATGCACGGCAGCTACTTTGCCATCAACAGAGGAAGGCAGTATGGAAAAACAACGACACTGAGGCAGCTGCAGGAATATTTAAAATCAGATTACACAGCTTTGTTTATGGATTTCCAAAAAATCGGTTCCGAAGAATTTTTAAATGACCGGGTTTTTATAAGGGCTTTTACTCAAGTGTTACTGACAGCATTTGACCATGCCGGTACGAATCCGGATGCGGCGTTTTTAAAACCGCTTGCAGAATATTCAAAGGAAGCGTCAAAGGAAACCGAACTTTACAGCCTTCGGGAACTGTTTATCCGGCTGAGCAGGGTATGCGCCGATGCGCCAAAGCCGGTTGTGCTGATGATTGACGAAACAGACAGCGCTTCAAACAGCCAGGTTTTTATTGATTTTCTGGCAATGCTCAGGGCTTATTATCTTGAGAGGGATAACAGTCCGATTTTTCATTCGGTGATACTTGCAGGCGTGTATGATATTAAAAACCTGAAGCTGAAAATCCGGCCTCAGAAAGAGCATCAGTACAACAGCCCGTGGAATATTGCAGCAGATTTTGACGTAGCAATGTTTTTTTCAGCAGAGCAGATAGCCGGAATGCTGGAAGAATATGAAACGGACAATGAGACTGGCATGGATGTGTGGGAAATAGCCGCGGAAATTTATGATTATACGTCCGGGTACCCTTATCTGGTATCTGCTGTGTGCAGGATTATAGACGAAAGGCTGCCGGGAAGCGAAAGATTTCCAGACAGCCGGGCTGCCTGGACAAAAGCAGGAATTTCCGAGGCGGTCAGCCGGATACTGAGTGAACAGATTCCACTGTTCCAAAGCATGGTCAGACAGTTTGACGAACACCCAGAGATAAAGCAGATGTTTAAAAATATATTGTTTCAGGGAAAACGGGTTACTTATAATCCTTATAGCAAAGTGATAAACATTGCGACAATGTTTGGGTATATTGTAAATTCGGATGGGAGTATACAGGCAGCAAACCGTATTTTCGAAATGTGGCTTTACAATCTGTTTCTTTCAGAAGAAGAGCTGACAGACGCCATGTATGATAAGGCTCAGGAAAATTACGGCATGTTTATCAGTAATGGGAAGCTGAATATGAAGCTGGTACTGGAAAAGTTCTGCGAGCATTTTAAAGAAATTTATGGCGGCAGCAGTGAGAAATTTGTGGAAGATTACGGGAGAAAATTTTTCCTGCTGTATTTAAAGCCGATTATCAACGGTACCGGGAATTATTATATTGAAGCACAGACAAGAAGCGCGAGGCGCACGGATGTGATTGTGGATTATCTGGGAGAACAGTTTATTATCGAATTGAAAATCTGGCGCGGCAGCGAGTATCACGAAAGAGGGGAGGCGCAGCTTTCCGGTTATCTGGATGAATATCATCAGAAAACAGGCTATCTTATCAGTTTTAATTTTAATAAAAATAAGCAGTGCGGTGTAAAGGAGCTTCAAATCGGAGATAAAGTGATTATTGAAGCGGTGGTTTAGCACTGGTGTGAGCGCATAAAGTTTCGGTCCGGTTTTTCGGATTTTCCTTCCTAAATATGGAAAAAGCAGTCATACTTCCCGTCCAAAGACATAAAGTATAAAGAGCAAATATCTGGCAGGAAGGACAGGGAGGGGAGAAATCTGATGGAACAGTACAATTTATATAAAGATATCAAGGCCCGGACAAACGGAGAGATTTATTTAGGGGTCGTAGGCGCGGTGCGCACCGGAAAGTCCACGTTTATCAAGCGTTTTATGGAACAGATGGTCATCCCGAACATTGAAGATGAAAACGTCCGCGCAAGGACAAGGGATGAGCTTCCGCAGTCTGCCCAGGGCAAGACGATTATGACGACGGAACCGAAGTTTATACCAAAGGACGCGGCGGAAATCCGTCTGACCGACGATATTAAAGTGAAAGTCCGTCTGATTGACTGTGTAGGCTATATGACGGAAGGGGCGAGCGGGCATCTTGAAAATGGGGCGGAGCGCATGGTTAAGACGCCGTGGTCGGAACAGGAAATTCCGTTTTCCCAGGCTGCGGAAACCGGCACGCGCAAAGTCATCAAAGACCATGCCACGATTGGCATTGTTGTGACGACGGACGGCTCGGTTACGGAGATTCCGGCAGCGAATTATCAAAAACCGACGCAGGAAACGGTGAATGAACTGAAAAAGAGCGGAAAACCGTATCTGATTCTGTTAAATTCCGCAAAACCGTACAGCGATGAAGTGCGCCAGATGGCCCAGCAGATGGAAGCGCAGTACGGCGTCAGTGTGATTCCGGTCAACTGCGAGCAGCTGCGCAAGGAAGATGTGAATCATATTTTAGAGCATATATTATATGAATTCCCGGTGGTGCGCATGAATTTCTATCTGCCCAAATGGGTCGATTTGCTAAACCAGGACCGCCCGGTGAAAAAGAATGTGATTGAAAACGCCAGGAAGATTTTACAGGAAATCACTTATGTAAAGGATGTGCAGAATTACGATTTTAAGCCGGAAGGGGAATATCTGGAAAAAATCAAGCTCGAGCAGATGAATCTGTCCGACGGGACCGCTGAAATCCGTATGGAGGTGGCGCAGAAGTATTATTACGAAAATATCTCGCAGCTGACCGGCGTAAAAGTAAACGGGGAATACGAGATGATTCAGCTCATACGGGAAATGGCGGCCAAAAAGCAGGAATACGACAAGGTAGCCGACGCGATGCAGTCTGTGCGCATGAAGGGATACGGTGTCGTGTCGCCGCAGCTTTCGGATATCGAGCTCGATGAGCCGGAAGTTATCAAACACGGCAGCCAGTACGGCGTAAAAATCCGGGCATCTTCGCCGTCCATTCATATGATCCGTGCCAGCATTGAGACAGAAATCGCACCGATTGTCGGAAGCGAGGAGCAGGCGCAGGGACTCAAAGAGTACATAAAAGAAGGACAGAATTCTTCGGACGGCGTATGGAATACCAACATCTTCGGCAAGACCATCGGTGAGCTTATGGAAGACGGAATCAGCCATAAGATATCCATGATGGATGATGAAAGCCAGATGAAGCTGCAGGATACGATGCAAAAAATTGTCAACGATTCAAACGGCGGCATGGTCTGCATTATTATATAATCACAATATTAATATCAATATGCCAGCGTTTCAGCAGTGTTTTAAATGAAATTTAAAACACTGCTTTTTGAATAAACGGGAAAGGCCAGGCAGTTTCATCTGTCAGCTTTGCCCGGCTGTTGCCAGTTCATAAATCTGTTCGGCTGTTTTTTCCGGGTTTTGGAAGATAAGGTCATAAATCGAAGTAATTTCACCCGGCTCGGTTTCCAGCTCATCAGCGATTACAGACAAAGGCTTTTGTCTGCTGCATTTTTTCTGGATTAAGCGGATTACATTCATTAATTTTTCTTCCATTACGGCTTTGGTGACCGCTTCGTTCACCGCTTTGTCCACTGCTTCATTTACGGCTTTGTCCACCGCTTCATTTACCGCTTTATCTACAGTTTCACTCACGGCTTTGTCTACAGCTTCAGCCAGCCTTTTATCGAATTTTTCCTGTACGATTTCCATAAAAATATCACCCATGCGATTCACCTCCTCAAATGTTTTTTTATTTGCCTGCATAATTGTTTCGAGTACAGCCCGGTACAGCTGATTATCCGAGTGCTTTAGATAATCTGCGGCCAGCTGCTTAGCAGATTCAGTTTCAGACAGTTTGTTGGTAAGGCTTGCAAGCCACAGATTTTTTTCTTTTGACAGTCTGGCAGTCACGATAATCTGTATCGGAATAAAATCTCCCTTTACGAGGTAAATTCCCGGTTCCGTCTTTTCTACTGCATAATGCCTTATCTGCTGTAAATGACGGATGAGCTTTCGGGGATATTTTTCGGATACAAACGTGATGGTCAGCTCCTGCACCGGAATACTGTCCACAAAAGGCACATCTGCTTTATAAAAACACGCATACCCGTATACTTTATAAAAATCATCTATGCTTAAGTAATCATAAGGGCTTTTGTATTCAATGATGTTATGCTTTCTGAATATTTTTCCAATATTCTTTTTCACGGGTCTGTTTTGCTGCTTTTTAATTATCAGAACATCAATCTGCAGCGGATTTGCGGACAGATGATGTTCGCTTTCAAATTCCAGGCTGCCGGCATCTTCTGCCAGTTCAATCTGGATATCTGCATAAAATGCTGGATGCCAGTAAGTCGCATCTGTTTCTTTGTTATCTGACTCCATAGAAAACCTCCTTGTACTGTTGTCTGGAGATTTTCTTTTTCAGAAAATCTCCTGCCTGTATGGAAAAGCATGAATTTTCTGAAAAGGCAGTGAATGCCTTGTTATGGAAATGTCATAGATGTATCGGATGTGTGCCGACACAGGGAAAACTGAGAAAATATGCTTTGTATTATTTTATCATATTTGATTGAAAATGCAATGAAATTTTTGGAGTGTTTTAGAAAAAAAGGGGGGGGGAGAGTGGCTCCGCGGACGCCGGGAGAGGGGATTTGCCCGGTCTTCCTGCGGCGGCTCCAGAATGTTAAGAATCCCTAAGCATTCTGCATTTACGCAGTGGCCCCGGACGGTCGC
>CANDJC010000047.1 GCA_947384955.1 uncultured Eubacterium sp.
GTCCGGGGCCACAGCGTAAATGCAGAATGCTTAGGACTTCTTAACATTCTGGAGCAGCCGCTGGAAGACCTGGCAAATCCCCTCTCCCGGCGTCCGGGCATCCACACTCCCCTCCCCAAACATGCAGCAGCTCCAGTACAGAAAAGTCTGAGCATATCATATTCCGCTCAGAAAATGATACTGCTTGCACAATCCCCCAAATGGATATAAAATATGGATACACATCTTATTATCAGAATTTTTACATTACCTGAAATTACCTGAAATGAGGAGAAGCAATCATATGAGCAGACATTTCAACACAGCCGGCACCTGTTTTCCCAGCAGGCATTATATGGCAGGTCTGGAAAATAAATTAAAAGAGATTACGGCTATGGCAGATGCCGGAAAATATTTTTGTATCAGCCGTGCCAGACAGTATGGGAAGTCCACGGTGCTTTACAGCCTTGCACGCAGTCTTTGTGAAACATACCTTGTGATTTCAATAAGTTTTCAGCGTATGAGCACTGCCAAATTTGAAAATGAAGACGTTTTCTGCCGGGCCTTTGTAAACAGAATGGAACGCAGTCTCGCGCATTTTAAAATAAGCGAATCTGACCTTGCACTGTTTGAGCATATGTTCAGGCGGGCGGCTGATGGGACAAAGCCTTTGGACCTGACAGATATGTTTGATGATATCAGCGACCTGTGCTGTCATTTGTCAAAACCGCTGGTTCTAATTATTGATGAAATTGACAGTGCCTGCAGCAGTCAGATTTTTTTGGATTTTCTTGGTCAGATTCGTGATTTATATTTAAACCGGGAATTTGTGCCCGCTTTCCAGTCTGTGATTCTGGCAGGCGTTTACAATATTAAAAACCTGAAATTAAAAAATAATACCGGCAGTGTCATCCGGTATAACAGTCCCTGGAATATCGCTGATGATTTTACCATAGATATCAGCCTTCATACAGATGATATTTTCAATATGCTGCTGGATTATGAGGCAGACCATCATACCGGCATGGATGTGCGGGCAGTCAGTCAGCTGATTTTTGACTATACAGACGGATATCCTTATCTGGTATCCAGAATCTGCAGGCTGACAGATGAACGGCTATGGAATTCAGCGGATAGCTGTGTACGTAAAACTGCCTGGACATCGGAGGGTATTCTTTTATCTATCCGCCTGCTTTTAAAAGAACCGAATACACTGTTTGAAGACATGGTTAAGCATCTGCAGGACTATCCGCAGCTGAAAGAAAATATTAAAAATATTCTGTTTTGCGGGATGCAGTATTCCTTTGAGATTGACCAGGAATCTGTCAATACCGGGGTAATGTTTGGATTTATAAAAGAAAAGAATAACAATGCTGTCATTGCAAACAGAATTTTCGAAATGAAGCTGTACAATATGTTCCTTGCGGAAGATGAAAGAAGTGCAGAAAACAGTCTGACACAGTATACGGGCAGCCAGTTTATTTCCAGCGGTATGCTAAAGATGCGCCTTGTTATGCAGAAATTTTACGAATATTACCAGGAAATATTTGGAGGCAGAAGTGACAAATTTTTAGAAGAAAATGGCAGGCGGCTTTTCTTAATGTTTCTGCGCCCTATTATTAACGGCTCTGGGAATTATTACATCGAAGCCGAGACCCGCAGCCGTACAAGAACAGATGTCATTATCGATTACCATGGACAGCAGTTTATCATCGAGCTGAAAATATGGCATGGCGAAGCTTACAGCCAGCGGGCTGAAACACAGCTGTTTGAATATCTGGAGCATTACCATGTACGGGAAGGATATCTTTTGAGTTTTAACTTTAATAAAAATAAGAAAACAGGAATTCGTGAAATACGCTTTGAGGACAAATGGATTATGGAAACCGTTGTTTAAATTTCCCTGCCTCCCGATGCCGCTGTATGCATCTAAGAGGCGGGCAGCTTATCACGTCTGGCCGCATTCACGGACCGTCCGGCAGCTCAAATTCGATAATTTCTCCGCATTTGGGATGTACGCTTCCCGTTACCGCCTGTATCATCATTCCATGGCAGGAAACAATCACTTTTTTATAACATGCATACTTTTTTAACACACGGATTACCCGCTTCTTCACAGACGGCATATCCTCCCACATCTGCGCATCTGATGTATGTTCTCCATGATTTTTGATATATTCTTCTATGCAGCATCTGCAGTTTCATCATTTTCATATATGTAATTCTTGTTTGCCAGCCACTCGTGCAGGTCTGTTTCTATCGCAATATCGGTTCCCAGTTCTTTTGACAATATCGCCGCTGTCTGCACTGCCCTTGTATAGGGAGAGCATAAAATAATATCTGCATTGAAAAGCCGGCTGTCTGTGGCGGACTCCCTGATTTGTGCTATGCCTTTTTGGGTCAGGCCGGATAACTGAACGCCAAATCCCTGGTATATTTTTGTATTCTTCTGCGAATAATCGGTCTCGCCATGTCTTACAAAATAGAACATATGATTCTCCTTTCTTGTAATTTAAAGAAGCACGCCCGCTGATTACGGGCATGCTCCGGCGCAAATGAAAGCTGTTTGATTTTTAAGGGATTTTAAACAGGTTTCTGGTTATTCCATCTGCGCTGATTTTATTATAGTCGTGTTGCGACTATTTTGCAATAGTCTTATCGCGACTTTTTTAAAATAGATACAAAAATAATCAGGAGGATGCAAATGGTTTTTCCAAATATTCGAAATCTGAGGGAAGATAATGATAAAAAGCAGGCTGAACTTGCAAATTACCTGAATGTGAAGCAGACAACCTATTCAAAATACGAACTTGGCAAGATTAATATACCGATTGAAATTTTTTTAAAACTGGCTGACTACTATGATGTCAGTGTGGATTACCTGCTTGGCCGTACAAAAGAAAAAAGCCTGAATGGTTCCAAAACAGATAAACACTAAGACTGAAAATCACGCAGCAAAGATACTCCTGTCAGACTGCATAAATATCCTGCAGCGGAAAATGAGAAACAGACTGTGCCTGTCACAGCATATCAGAAAAAGAGAACTGCCTGTATAACAGCAGTTCTCTTTTTTGGGAAGTGCAGGAATTTATGCCATTTTTTTTGCTTTCTTTGTTTTGGCCTCCTTCTTTGCCCTGCCGGAAGATTTCTGATGAATCTTCATTTCAAACCAGAGCTCTGTCGCAATACAGATAGAAGAATACGTACCGCTGATTACGCCAATCATCAGAGGAAGCGCAAATTCTTTAATGGAAGCCACGCCCAGAATATACAAAAGCAGCACCATGACGAAGGTTGTCACAGATGTATTGATGGAGCGCGACAGTGTCTGGGTAATACTCTGATTGGCTATTTCAGCCAGCTCCGACTGGGTAACTTTGACCCTGGACTTCATATTTTCACGGATACGGTCAAAGGTAACAATCGTATCGTTAATGGAATAACCCAGTATCGTCAGCATAACCGCGATAAAGGTAGAGCCCACGGAAATCCGTACCAGCGAATAACAGGTCAGCACTACCAGAATATCATGCAGAAGCGCAATAATCGCACTCGAAGCAAACCGGAAATCATCAAACCGGAACCAGATGTAAATCAGCATCAAAATTACCGCAATAATCACTGCCCAGACTGCGTCAGCGGTCATTTCCTTACTGATTGTTTCGCTGACATTCTGATAAGAAATCGCATCCGATTCCACGGAATAATTGTCTTTAAAAATCTGCGCAAATGTTTCACGCTCTGAAAGCTCCAGATTACGTGTTTTAAATATAACCTGCGTCGTATCGGCAATTTTCTGCACCTGCACTTCAGCTGTTCCCAGCGCATCATTAATCAGCGGCACAATATTCGAATCGATTTCTGCCAGCTCATAATCTTTGCCGAGGTCAACGGTCGTAGAAGTACCGCCTACAAATTCCAGGCTGTAATTAAACGCGCCTTTTCCGCTGGCTGCATTGACCGCTTCGCCCACAAATCCGGCTGCAATGATTACAACGGAGATTATGAAAAATACATACCGTTTGGAAAGAAAATCAACCGCCCTGCGTTCTTTTGCCGCGCCGTAATATTTTACATCCTTAAATCCAATCGCATGAATCGCATACATCGTATAACGGGTTACAACAAGCGCTGTAATCATTGATAAAATAATGCCAATCGCCAGTGTATAAGCAAATCCTTTTACGGTACCGGAACCTTTGATGGCTAACACTGCGGCTGCAATCAGAGTCGTTACATTTCCGTCTACAATTGCCGACAGCGCTTTCTGATAGCCTGTCTTAATTGCGGCAGCGGTAGATTTTCCAAGCGCAAGCTCTTCCTTAATACGTGCATTGATGACCACATTTGCATCCACTGCCATACCAATGCCGAGAATAATACCCGCAATACCCGGCAGTGTCAGTGTAATTTCAAACAGATAAATGACAGCCACAACAGCGGTCGAATAAATCAAAAGCCCGAGAGAAGTTGCCACGCCAGCGACCCAGTAAAATGCAATCAAAAATACAATAATGAGCGCCAGCCCGACTGCGGCCGCCGTTAATGCCGTAGAAATCGCTTCTTCACCTAAAGACGCACCCACAACCTGGGATGTCAGCTCTTCTAACTCTAACGAAAGCGAGCCGATACGAATCTGGGATGCCAGTGTTTCTGCCGCCTGAAAAGATTCCATGCCTTCAATCGAGGCTGTGCCTCCGCTAATCTGCTCTCTGACAGTCGGATTGCTGATGGTTTCTCCGTCATAGACAATCGGCATGTTTTTACCGACATTTTCTCCGGTCAGGTCCGCAAATATTTCTGCTGCTTCATCTGTAAACTGCAGCTCTACAATGGCCTTATTCACGCCGCTTTCTGTCACATATCTGGCGGCTGCCGTTTCCACATCATCACCCGTAAGCACAACATTGCCGTCCGGGTCCCTGAACTCTAAAGAGCCCGGTGTTCCCAGGTCTTCCAATATATCATTCGCATCCGTAACGCCCGGAATCGCAACTGTAATACGGTCACTGCCTTCTCTTGCAACCGTCGCCTCTGTACTGTATTCCTCCACACGGCGCTGCAGCTTGTACACGGTATCGCTGATTTCCTCAGCAGTCGCATCTTCGTCCACTATCTGATACGTAATGCTGACACCGCCTGCCAAGTCCAGGCCTAAGATAATATTCTGATTCTCACCCCGTCCTGTGGAAGACAGAATAATGGATGCATAATATCCAAGACTCAGTATACAGACCATGACAATGCACAGTATGGTAATGCCTTTTCCCTTTTTCATTCCTGTTTCTATCCTTTCCTTAATCTATCCTGCCGGCTCGCAGCTTCAGTTTTCGCCGTCTGCCAGCGCAGCCTTTATCATAATCGCACACTCCACTCTTTTTTTCTGAAGCGCACAGCCAATATCATACGTATCCAGAATATCCCCGTGAAAATGATAAGCATTCGCCGCACATCCGCCGCTGCAGTAAAATCTCGCAAAGCAGCTCCTGCATTTTTCTTTTGCGTATACATTGCAGCCTTGAAACATCTTCCGGATTTCCGTATTCTTTATGCCCTCGGACACGTTTCCCATCAAAAACCGTTCATCCCCCACAAACTGATGACACGGATATAAATCTCCCCACGGCGTCACAGCCAGATACTCTGTACCGGAGCCGCAGCCGGATAAGCGCTTTGCCACACACGGGCCGCCCTCTAAATCAATCATAAAATGAAAGAAATTAAAACCGTTTCCTTCTTTTGTCCGCCGGATGATTTCTTTGGCCAGTTTATCATATTCTTCATACAAACGCGGCAGGTCTGCTTCCTGAATCGCATAATCCAAAGACGCGTCCGCCACAACCGGCTCCACAGAAATCTGCTGAAATCCCAAATCCGCCAGATGCAGCACATCGTTTGAAAAATCCAGATTGTAATGCGTAAAAGTTCCTCTTGCATAATACTTCATCTGGTTTCTGCTCTGTGCAAACTTCTGGAATTTCGGAACAATCAGATCATAGCTCCCCGCTCCTTTTGGAAACGGCCGCATCCTGTCATTAACCTCTTTCCTGCCGTCGATGCTCAGCACGACATTGTCCATCTCCCGATTGGCAAACTCCATGATGTCATCATTCAGCAAAACTCCGTTGGTTGTCAGCGTAAAGCGGAATTTTTTATTATGGATTTTCTCCTGCTGTCTGCCATACGTCACCAGCTCTTTTACGGTCTGTAAATTCAGCGTCGGTTCTCCGCCGAAAAAATCCACTTCCAGATTTCTGCGGTTTTTCGAATTTGCTATCAGAAAATCCAGGGCTGCCCTGCCCGTTTCATAACTCATCAGCGCCCTGCGCCCGTGATACTCCCCTTCTTGTGCAAAACAGTATTTACAGGCCAGATTGCAGTCATGTGCAATATGCAGGCAGAGCGCCTTTACAACCGTCTCCCTGTCCTGAAAATCCGAAATACACTCCTCATAGTCATCCGGCACAAACAATTCCCCGGCATCTTTTAACTGTGTAATTTCCTCATATGCCTCTTTTATCTCCGCTAAAGGATACCTGTCCTTCAGCCGGTCTGTTATCTCCAAAAGCGTACATGCTTCATACAGCTTTAGCACATCGTAAACAAGGTCATCCACCACATGCACCGCACCGCTGCCGACATCCAGCGCAATATTGTACCCGTTATTTTTAAACTGATGAACCTGATGATTCAACTTAATCCTCCTTCAATATCTGTACGCGCAAAAATGAAGCTAACGCACAAATGACCGAACGCTTTGCGAACGGTCGTTTCTTCGGAACACATTTTCAGACACATGCGAAACGCCTGCCTGGCCTGAATTCTGGGTTTCTTCCGATTCTCAGCCAGACAGAGCATTCCATCTGCCGTATGCTATTTCGCCTGCTCACATGTCTGGTTGCCTACTGTGCAGGATGTCTTGCATGCAGACTGACAGGATGTCTGGCACTCGCCGCATCCGCCTTTTTTTACTGTATTCTGCAATTTTTTGGTATTTAAAGTTTTAATGTGTTTCATAATTGAATTCTCCTTTCAACTGTATGGAACCAGGCAGGTTCCTGCATATTTCCGATTGCATGTATGACTGGAACATGCTCAGGTGGTAGTATAACACATCTTTGTTTATAAGGAAAGTATTTTTTTGCTGGGAAATATATTTTGTGTAAACTGTCTATTCTGTAAAAATAGTCCCGGTCTGCCTGTTAAAAATGTTTGCATTCCGGCAGTTTACATGTTATACTAATTCTATCATCTGAATCCTGATTTCCATTCCCGTTCCATTTCAGGATGTCTGAACATTTCACGGCTTTTCGCCAAATGTTTTCAGCTTACAGCAGTACAAAAACAAAAGAAAGGAACCAATGCCTATGAGCAAAAATCAAATTCCCATGAAAAAGCCTGCCTCCTGCAGCCTCAGCGAAATTCTAGGCCCCGCCATTACAAGACAGGAAGCAGAGAGCCTCATTCAGAAAGATACAGAAGCCTTCCGGATTTTTTCAGGATTCCCGCGGGAAAATCGGGAAAAGCTGACAGAATTCATCCAGGGCATGCGCGGGCTTAAAATTACATATGATTCTTTTTTTAAGCATGTCATGAACCCTGACACACATCCTTCCCGCCTGGAAAGCTTTCTTTCGGCGCTCCTTGAACAGAAAACCATAATCCGCCAGGTTCTGCCGTTGGAAGGCGTGCGGATGTCAGAAAGCGGAAGCTTTGTCATTATGGATATTGCAGCGGAGCTTTCAGACGGAACCATTGTAAACGTCGAAATCCAGAAAATCGGCTATCTCTTTCCGGGAGAACGTGCGTCCTGCTATATTTCAGATTTCATTATGCGCCAGTATAACCGTGTCAAAGACGAACGCCGGGAGCATTTTTCTTTCCGCGACTTAAAGCCTGTCATACTTATTGTCATTATGGAAAACAGCTCCGCTCCCTTTAAGGCTGTCAGCCCGGAATATATCCATCGGGAAAAGACCCTGTTTGACAGCGGAGCCAGGGTAAATTCTTTATCTTCCGTTATCTATATTTCCCTTGACACATTTCACGAAACAGTTCAAAATATAGATACAGAGCTGAAAGCATGGCTGACTTTTTTAAGTACGGATGAGCCGGCTGATATTGTCCGGCTTGTCCGTGCTTATCCAAAATTCCGTTCCTGCTATCAGGACATCGTTGAATTTCGAAAAAAACCGGAGGAGCTGATTTATATGTATTCAGAAGCGCTTGCTATATTAGACAAAAATACGGAAATTTATATGTGTGAAGAATTGAAAAAAGAAAATGCGGTTTTATTGAAAGAAGTTGAGAATCTGCGGGCAGAAAAAGAAGCCGTCTTATTACAGAAAGATGCAGAAATTGCGTCGCTTCGCAGGCAGCTAAACAGCCATTTAAAGTAAATCTTTTTCCAGACAAAACCATACAGAAACAGGGAGGCATTTCCGTTCCGGCATCCATGCCGCTGTTAAATGTCCCCCTGTATAGCTGCCTGATTCCATCAGCTGACCATTCCGCCAGCCATCCCCGACAGCGTACACAAAACCGCCGTTGTCAGCATATGCACCAGCTGACCGTCCAGCCCCCGGTTCACAGCCAGGTTTCCAAGCAGCAGCACTGCGAAGTAAAAAGCTCCGACGCAGATTCCCCACAGATATTTTTTCTTTTTCTTCTTTTTGCCGATGAAAAACCCTCCAGCAAAACAGGATACAATATACGTCGCAATAATCCCGATGCTGACAGCTGCGTCTGTCATTTCCACACGGCCTAAAAGAGCTGCCAGAATTACAAGCAGAATGCCTGTAATAATATACATTGCTACAAGGTCCGCCAAAACCGGCATTGCGCTGTTTTTGTTATTTTCTGCCTTATCCATATGACATCCTCCCTCTTAAGAGCACCTGCCCTTTGTCCTGTTTTATTTTATGAAGGAAGGCTTCCAAATATGAATATTTTTTATTCCGCATTTAAAATAAGCCTGTAATGCAGCATATCCTTTTGTCCGCCGTTACCATGCTGCAGCGTAAAGCCCAGTTTTTCTGCTACATGAATGGATGCCTGATTCCGGCAGTGTATAAAACAGTGCAGCTGTTCTGCCTCCAGTTCCTGTCTGGCATATTCTATCACTGCCCGGCATACTTCTTCTGCGTATCCTTTCTTTTGGTATTTCGTACTTATGATATAGCCAAGCTCCATAAGCACCACGCCGTCTTCGTCATGATGGTCAATTCCGGCGCGCCCAATCAGTGCGCCCGTTATCCTGTCGCGGATAATCCACATGCCGTATCCATAGTAATAATACATGCAGCGGATATACTCTTTGATATACGCTTCTTCTTTTTCACGTTCATACAGCGGTTCTGTATAATCTGTAATTCCTTTTTCTTCATAAAGCGCATACAGTTCATCTAAATCAGAAAGCGCAATTTCCCGTACGAGTGTCCGCTCTGTATACAGGATATTCCATGGCAGGCCATTTGCACGCTTGTGAATCCGGTCCAGAAACTGAACGCCGATTTCTTCAAATCCCAGCACCGTCATATCCGCCGGAACATCCCTCCTGCTCCCTTCCCTTTCATAAAAAACCACCGCCATTCCTCCTGCAGCCGCTTTCCTGCGCTCTTTGCCTGACTCTTTCTGGTGCCTGGCAGATTCTGCCTTCTGCTTATGCCGCAGGCTGTATACATATTCCGCCAGCCCCTCATCCTCTGTTACTAAAAGTGCCTGTTCCTGCAGGACTGTAAGATTCTGCAGTCTGCGGATTATTTTTTCATATGCTGTCCAGGGTTCTTCTCCTGCCCGCCCGCATCCATCCATCTTTAATAACTGTACAGGAAAATTCTCCATTTCCCGCTCCAGCCTGTCAGCTTTTACCTGGCAGACATCCCAGATCACTGCCCGGAGAGTCAGCTGCGCACAGACTGTTTCCCAGGCTGTCATATCATGTTCCATATGATGTAATCTTCCATTCTTTGCCATTCCTTCCTCCTTTCTGCATCATGCTCTCTGTTTTATAATACCTCATTCCCTGCTGTTTTGCAGCTTTTCCGTTTCAGCTGCCGCAATCCTCTCAAAAAAATTCTTTTTCCCCTTTACGACCACTTTACAATCTATTAAAATAGAAGTAGAATGAAAACAGAAGGAGAACAGACATGGCACAAAACCCAATCGTAACTATTGAAATGGAAAACGGCGATATGATGAAAGCAGAATTATATCCGCAAATCGCCCCGAATACAGTTAACAATTTTATCAGCCTGATTCAGAAAGGATTTTACGATGGCGTAATTTTCCACAGAGTCATCAACGGCTTTATGCTTCAGGGAGGAGACCCGCAGGGCGACGGGACAGGCGGTCCCGGCTACAGCATCAAAGGCGAGTTTTCTCAAAACGGATTCGAGAATCAGCTTGCGCACGACCCTGGCGTCTTATCCATGGCACGCACAATGATTCCTGACTCTGCCGGTTCCCAGTTTTTTATCATGCATAAAAAGTCTCCGCATTTAGACGGCGCTTATGCAGCATTTGGAAAAATTACAGAAGGTATGGATGTCGTAAACAAAATCGCTGAAGTTCCGACCGATTATAATGACCGGCCAATGGAAACCCAGCGGATGAAAAAAGTAACTGTAGATACTTTTGGCATCGAATATCCGGCTCCAGAGACCTGCTGACAAAAACGAACGGCTTTTGCCGCAGACAAAAGGAGGAAATATGGCTTATACAAAAATTGACGAATTTAGTTCTATGCATCTTGATGTGTTAAGAGAAATCGGCAACATTGGTGCGGGCAACGCTGCAACAGCACTGGCATCGCTGTTAAATACAGTCGTAGATATTGAAGTCCCGGTCATCAGCCTGATTAGTTATGACAAAGTAGCTGATTATCTGGGCGGCAGGGACACCCGGGCGCTGGGCATGACTGTCGGCCTGGAAGGTGATATCCACGGCTGTATGCTGGAAGTTGTCCATCTTAACTTTGCAAAAAAACTAATCAACACCTTTTACCCAAAAGATATTACAGATCTTACGATGATTGACGATATGGACATTTCTGTAGTCCGGGAAATGAGCAATATTACGACCGCTGCATATGTGAATTCCATTGCGGCCATGACACAGTTATTCATCAATATTCAGCCGCCAGACAGTTACTGCGATAACGTCTCTGCCCTCGTTTCCATCCCCGCAGAAAAATTATCCAGAAGCTATGACGAACCGGTTCTCTATATCGATGAAAAGCTGCATATCGGGGACACAGAGATGAACAGCGGCCTGATTCTGGTGCTGGATTCCAAATCTATCCAGATTCTGTTTAAAAAACTCGGCATGCCGTATTTATAATCCATTTCATACGAAAAAAGGCAGGAAGCGGTTATCTCCTGCCTTTTTCATTTCCGCCTGTCCGGCTCATTTTTTATTCATCTTCCAGCGATTCATCATCTACAACTGCTGCCACCGTCCCGGCAACCGAAGCCGACACCGTAATCACAACAACAATAATTACCAGCAGTATCATAAGTGCCAGAAATACAATAATGCCCATCCCGCATTCCTCCATATTTTCTTAATTACAGTTACTCATATCTCTTTCGTCATTCCTGTCTTTAACAGACCGTTTCTTAAAAGCTTTCTCCAAAAACGTACCTTTAAGGTTTTTTAACTACCTTTGCGTTTCTGTTCATGCCTCCGTCAAGCATAAGGGAACGGTAGGATGCAATCAGGCCTCTTGTCGGCACATATACTTTCAGGGAAGACTTTGTCTTTTTAAATGCATAGTTGCTGACATTCACAAGGCTTTTGGAATTAATTACTACTTTGCTCAGCCTCGAACAGTTATAAAAAGCATAGTGCTCAATGGAACGTATATTTGTGCCAAGCGTAACCTTGACAAGATTCTGATTATTCCGGAATGCATTCGCATTAATGCATGTTACAGAATACGTGCGCCCGCCAAACGAAACCGTATTTGGAATCGTAATTGTGGTACGGGATTCATCTACAAGGCTCATGATACGCACTCTCTTGTCATTATACCCGGATATTTTGTATACAAAATTACCAACCGTTACAAGGTCGCCTTTTTTATACTGCTGTGAAGGTGTTTCGTCTGTGCCGTCTGTCATCGAAACCAGCCAGACCGCATCCACGGTAAGGTCAGAATTGACTCTTTTATAATTTTCGGTTGACCAGGTCAGCCTGTAGCCTTTTTTAATCCAGTTCGGAGCCGCGGCCTCTGTGCCTTCTTCCACGCCTGATACAACAGATTCTTTGTTGTCCGAAGGGTCGCGGAATGTAACGGTATACAGCTTTTTCCATACGGTATTCACGGTTCTGTTCGAATTTACAATCGTGCTGGAATTAAAGTCATCCGTCCAGCGCAGTACATATCCGTTCCGCTCCCAGCCTACAGGAGGGTCTACCGTGCCGCCGCTCATAACCTTCTTTTCGACAGACTGTCTTGTTTCTGTATTATAAAATGTTACGGTACATTCTACGCTTCTTGTAATATTATTCGCAATTGCATAACGCTCCGCCGTACTGCCGCCCGGACAGATAATGCACAGCCCGCTGCTGCAGTTTTTAAATACTTCGGAACCGATTGCCGTTACCGAAGCTGGTATGGTAACATTTCCAAGGCCGATACAGTCATAAAATGCTTTGTCGCCGATTGTGCGCACCGTTCCCGGTATGGTAATCGAAGCAAGTCCTCTGCATCCGTAAAAGGCTTCATTCCGAATCTGTGTGACATTATCCGGGAATTCAGTCAGCATTCCCACAGGCGTGCCTGCCGGACAGCATAACAGCACATTGCTGCGGTTGCTTTCTTTATAATAAAGTATCCCGTCCTGTACAAAAAATACATTGTTATTCCGTACTTTTACTCCGTTCAGCTGGCCGTCTAACGCCTGGCAGTTTGCAAAGGCGCCGCCTTCAATCCAGTTTACGGTAGAACCGATTTCCACGCTGCGTAAATTGCTGCAGTTCATAAATACTTCACTCTGTACCGTGCGCACACCGCCGATGCCGGACGGCTTTTCGCCAAGCGTCACGCCCTGCAGCGCCGTACAGCCGTAAAATGCACGGTATTCAATCTCTTCGACTGCCAGATAGCCGCTTGCCGTACTCCCTAAATTAGCCCCGGAAGACGAACGGGAATATGTCTGAATCGAGGTCAGGCTTGTACAATCCCGAAATGCCTCCTGTCCGATATAGGTAACGGTATCCGGAAGTATCAGCTCTGTCAGAGATGTACAGCCGCTGAAAACGCCGCGCAGTATGCCTCCGACCGGATACGTATTCCCATTTTCATGCTGAATGGAATCAGGAACCTTTAAAGAGCCTCCCTGAGCAAACGCATTTACATTATAACGCTCAACATTCGCAACGACTCCCGATGAAGTACCTGTAAATGTATAAGTCATCTGGCTTGCTTCATCAAAATAGCTTCCCTGAGGAACTTCATTTGGATTTGTAACTGTGCCTGTATTATTATCTGTATTATTATTTGAATTATCATTATTCGAATTATTATTCGAATTATTATTTCCGCCCCCAGTCTGCGATGCGGCCGCTTTTCCCGTCTGCAGCATCACGGCTGTGACAAATATCATCATAAACAAAAACCCGGAGCGCCAGATTTTCATTTTCTTTCTTCTCTCCATTGCCATATCCTCCATCCCTTACAGACGTTTCACAACCGGGTTTTTCACTCCGGCGTTTTTCAGCATTACCTTATATTTTGCAATCTGGGAATTGTAAGTATAAAATTTTGCTTTTTTGCTTACTCCTTTAAATGCCTTATTATTCATTTTAGCAATGATTTTGCTTTTCAGCTTGATTTTATTCAGGTTCTTGCAGTCGTTAAATGACTTCGCACAGATGCCGGTCACATTTTTGCCGATTACAAGCTCCCGGATGCTCGCATTGCCTTTTACACAATTGTTCGATATCAGGGTTACGTTATATTTCACACCGCCATAGGAAACTGTTTCCGGTATGGTGACAATGCTTACTTCTGCTTTTACAAGCCCGATAAATTTCACAGTCGGATTTTCTGCATTGGCATTGCTTACCTGATAACGGTTATTCCCTTTTTCGAACTGCGTCCCTTTTTTGGCCGGTTTTACAGCATTGGCTCCGAGTGTTTTGCCTGTCGTATTGCTGCGCCATTTTACATGTACCGTAAAATCCTCGGTAACCGGGTCTGTCAGGTCTTTATCCCAGGTCGGCGTATAGCCGGACATCGTCCATGCAGGAGGCACTGCCGTCTTTCCTTCATCGGTCTTTACAACTTCGGTCTGGTTATTAAACGTATCTACAAATGTCACGTTAAACAGCTTGTTCCAGACCTGGTAAACCCGCGTGTCCTGCCTGACAGCCGTAAAGCCGCCGCTCCAGCTCATCCGGTATCCGTCTCTTTCAGCCACTTTCGGCGGTTCGGCATCCTTGCCCTCTACCACCTCCTGCGACGCAATCAGGTTGGTGTAAGTGTTATTTGTATAGAATCCGACCGTATACGTACGCTCTGCCGTAAGCCCGTTTGCAGCCGCATAAACTGCCGCCTGCGAACCGTTGTGGCACAGCACCGTTACCGTAGTTCCGGTAAATACGCCGCTGCCGATAGAAGTCGTGCGCATCGGTATAGAAATCTGATGCAGGCTGTCACACTGCGCAAACGCCTGGTCACCAATCGTTGTGACATTTGCAGGCACCGCAAAATCTGTCAGCGACTTGCAGCCCTGAAACGCACGGTTTCCGATAATCTTCAGAGCATCTGTCATATTTACGTTTTTCAAAGCTTCACAGCCCTGAAACGTACCGTTGTTGATAATCGTAATGCCATCCGGCAGCGTAATTCCTTCTAATGCCGCATCGCCTTTAAAAGCCTCTGTCCCTATCGAAGAAAGCCCCGCAGGCAGTGTCACCGTCTTCAGCTTCCGGCATTCGGAAAACGCATTGTCGCCAACCGTCTTTACCGTATCCGGCAGTGTAATCGTTTCCAAAAACGCGGAACCCCAGAAGGCTCCTTTGCCAATATCGGTCAGCGTCATAGAAACCGCATCCGGCACCTTGTATTCTGCCGCCGTATTTGCCAGCGGATACTGAATCAGCGTATACAGCCCTGTTCCTGTTCCGGCCGTATAATAATACAGTGCGTTGTCAATGACTTTATACCGCTGGTTTCCGTCTGATACTTTAATGGCATTTAATGCCACACAGTCTGAAAACGCATATTCTCCAATCGAAGTCGTCGTAGGCGCAATCGTAATATCCGCTAAATCGTGGCAAGCAAAAAAGGCCCTGTCTCCGATTGTCTTAATGCCGAATGCCTTGCCGTCGCTGTTGATGCCGCCGGACATGGTAAGCTTCTGAATCCCGAGATTGCCGCTGAATGCGTTTTCGGCAATGGCCGTAACCGCATACTCCACTGCATTATCTGCGGCAGAGCCTCCGCTGCCGCCGGAACCGGAGCTGCCGGTGCCGGAACCAGACCCGGTGCCGTTATTGTTACCCGGCTTTTCATATTTAATTTTTGTCGGAATCGCAAGTTCTTTTGCTGCGCCGCTGTAGCCGGTAATGGTTGCTTCATTGCCTGCTACCCGGAATGTAAATCCGCCCGCCGTCGTCCTGCCGTCCGCAGACGTATCTTCTACCTCCGCATTGCCGGATGAACTCTGTGCAGCCGCCTGAGTCACCACCTTTACATCCTCATATGGTATCGTAACAGCCGATGTAAGCGTAACAGCCGCTGCAAGCGCTGCTGCCCATATCCTCTTGTTCATTTCCATCCCCCTGTATCCAATCTTTTTGATTTCCTGTTTTTATTCCTATACGGAAATTATATACTATCTGAATGCCATATTCAACTAATAACGCCAGAAATTAACTGGTAAAAACTGACAGCCTGAGCCGTTTAGATGCAGTCACGGTAAAAGCCGCTTTTCAGCCGTTCTCATAACCGCTTTATACGGTATAGTTTACCATACTCCCGGACAGAACCTCTGCCAGCTGTCTCGCCAGCTGCGTATTGTCATCCGCTGCAGTGCCGCTGCCGCTCTCATCGCCGCCGTCTGCAGGACCGCTTTCTGACGGCTTATCTGACGGTTTTACTGCCGGACGATTCATCTGCTTTGGCACATCCAGCCTGTTTCTTTTAAACATGCTGTTCGTACGTTTCATCTGATTTTCAATCTGCACACTGAATTCGGCATCGCTGCCAAACAGCCTGCTTACCTGGTATCTTCCGGTGCTCTGGAGCGTCTTTTTATCTACGACAAGCTTCCCGGAGTTTTGAACGGAAATACCGATATCATCCAGCTCCCCGCCGAATTCTTTTGTCAACTTTTTTAACTGCTTCAGGTAACGGTCTGCATCCGCGTCTCCGACTGCTTTTGCAGAATCAATATAATTATTATAGGTACTGACAAAGGCCTGCACCTTATTTACAAGCTCTTCCCCGTCCCCTTCCTCAAAATCGTATTCGCCAAGCTGTTTTACTGCTTTGCGGACTGCTTTCATATCAGCCACAGCCAGACTGTTTGATGACTGGCCCGTACGCCCGTTTTTCGTAGCGCCAAACAGATTTCCCTTATAAAACTGGTTCATATAACCTGAAACTGACAGACTCATATACGTTTCCCCCTGTTCTATTTTTTACCGGAAGCTGCTGGAAGCCTTTTCCCAGGCCCAGCGTCCCGGACAGATTTTACCTATTATAGTATATTTCGTCCATTTATTACATTTTGATAAGGGCATTATGACATTTTTACATTAGGACATCATTAAAAAACGGCACTGGGCCTATAAAACTTTTGACAAAAATTCCTTCGTTCTGGCATTTTGCGGGTGGTCAAATACCTGCTCCGGCGTTCCCTGCTCTAAAATATGCCCCTGGTCTACAAACAGCACACGCGTAGCAACCTCTCTTGCAAATCCCATCTCATGCGTTACAACCGCCATCGTCATCCCCTCTTTTGCAAGGCCTTTCATAACCTCTAATACTTCGCCGACCATCTCGGGGTCTAATGCTGAAGTTGGCTCGTCAAAAAGCATCATTTTCGGCTTTAGCGCAAGGGAACGCACGATGGCAATCCTCTGCTTCTGCCCGCCGGAAAGCTGTCCCGGATAAGCGTCTGCCTTTTCCTTAAGATTTACAATCTGTAACAGCCGGAGCGCCTCCTCACGCGCCTGTTCTTTATTCATCAGCTTTAATTCCAGCGGCGCCAGGGTAATGTTATCCAGAATCGACAGATGCGGAAACAGATTAAAATGCTGAAACACCATTCCCATCTGCTGTCTTATTTTATTAATATCCACGCCTTTTTGCGTAATATCCGTACCGTCAAAGAAAATCTGCCCGCTCGTGGGCTGCTCTAACAGGTTCATGCAGCGTAAAAAGGTCGATTTCCCGGAACCGGAAGGCCCGATAATCGCTATTTTTTCTCCCGCTTCAATATGCTCGGTAATATTATCCAGCACCAAATGCTTTCCAAATTTTTTCGTAAGATTTTTAACGGCGATCACTTTCCCGAAGCCTCCCTTCCACTTTTCCCATAATCCATGTAAAGAACATGACAATCGCAAGATAAATCATGGCAGCCGCAAACAGCGGGACAAAAAACTCATACGTAGCGCCGCCGATAATCTCCGCGCCTCTGGTCAAATCGTTTAAGCCTATGTATCCGCAGATGGATGTTTCCTTTAAAAGTGTAATGATTTCATTAATCAGCGCCGGAAGCGTATTTTTAAATGCCTGGGGCAGAATAATTTTCTGCATGGTCTTTGCATAGCCGAGTCCGAGCGAGCGCCCTGCCTCCATCTGCCCCTGATCAATCGACATAATCCCGGAGCGGAATATTTCAGCCAGATACGCCCCGGAGTTAATGCCGAATGCGACCGTTGCCGTCATGATTTTATTATCTAAATCTGCCAGAAAGAAAAAGTAAATTAAAAGCAGCTGCACAAGCGTAGGCGTACCGCGGATTACAGTCAGATACAGCCTGCAGACCGCATCTAAAAACGTCATAATGATCCCGCCCGGGCTTAGTTCCTTTTTCGGGTTCTGGTCATGGGCAGAACGGATAATCGACACAAACACACCAATCACAAGACCGATTAACAGCGCCCCTGCCGTCACCTGCAGCGTAACTTTTAACCCGTCTGTAAAATACTTCCAGCGCCCGTCTGTGATAAAATAAAAATCAATTTTGTCCTTTAACATCTCAAAAACGTTCAATGGTTTTCTCCTTTATAACCGGAAAAAGAGGGCTTGCCGGATGCCCTCTGTTTTCCTTTCTTCCTATTCAGAAACAATATATTTGTCTACAATTTCCTGGATTGTTCCGTCTTCTTTCAGTTCTGTTAAAGCCCCGTTGACTGCTTCTACAAGCGCACTGTTGCCTTTTGCAATCGCAGCCGCATAATCTTCCACTGCATATTCCGTTTCCAGGATTTTTAACCCTTCCGTGCTCTTTACAAAAGCAATCGCAGGCTGATTATCGATAATAACCGCATCTACTTTGCCCTGCTTTAACGCCATAACGGCATCCGCACCTTTATTATATGCTTCTACATTTTCCTCGCCGAAATCCTCCTTTGCATAAATATCGCCGGTTGTAGCAAGCTGTACGCCGATTTTCTTTCCGCTGAGGTCATCAATCTTCGCAATGTCGGAATCTTCTGCTACAATGACCGCCTGAATGCCGGTTGCATAGGAATCTGAAAAGTCTACTGATTCCAGACGCTCCTCGGTAACGGTCATGCCTGCCAGGCCCATGTCTGCCTTGCCCTGTGTCACCGCGATAATAATCGAATTGAATTCCATATCTTCGATTTTAAGCTCCAGGCCCAGCTTGTCTGCTACTGCCTTTGCGATATCTGCGTCAATGCCGACAATTTCATTGCTTTCATAATATTCATATGGCGGGAATGCTGCGTTTGTTGCCATGGTAAGAACACCCTCTTTTACCGTTTTGAGTTCTGACGGTGCTGTGCCCTTTTCATCATCTGCAGCGGTATTCTCAGAGTCTGAGGCAGAGGTATCAGAATCTGATTTTGTGTTTTCTCCGCCTGCAGAAGTCTTGTCCGCTTCCGACTCTTTCTCTGTATCATCAGCCTGGGTGATTTCTGCATTGACATCCTGGCCGGATGAAGCGCCGGTATCGTCGGATGCACTGCCGCATCCTGTCAGCATGGCGGCTGTGAGTGTGCATGTGATTAGTGCTGCTATTAACTTTTTCATTATAATTATCCTCCTTTTGCGGGACGTTCCGCATTTGACATTATACCTAATTATGCATAAAAATGCAATATGAAAACATAAATGTTGGGATAAAGAATGAAGAGGGGGAGGGGTGGATGCTCGGACGCCGGATGACGGGAAGCGGTTCTGGCTTCCGGCTCCGGCTCCAGAATGTTAAGAAGCCCTAAGCATTCTGCATTTACGCTGTGGCAGCGGACGGGACGCGGCACCCAGTCCGCCCTGGCCTGCAGCCAGCAGCTACGGGTGCCGCTTCGGCTTCGCCGCCTGTTTTTTTGGCAGAATGCTAAGGGCTTCTAAACATTCCTCCAATGTCGCTGGAAGCCAGAACCGCTTCCCGTCATCCGGCTGGTTTTGATAAGATTTACGTGGAAAGTGTTGGTGGCTGTGATGAATTTTGACCTAAGTTTTTGTATCTGGAAATCTATTGAAAATAATATAGATTATACTGCTATAACTAAATATATCAATGAAAGAGAGACTGTGAGTATTGAATTGATTTGTGTTTAGAAGAGGGCAGCGGCATTTTTGCTGCTGTCCTCTTGGTTGTCCGCGGCAGGGACGGGCTCGCCTGGATTTGGTGTGAAGGTTAATGTTGTGGTAAATTCTGAAGCAAAGTAAATGTGTTGTCCAGGTTTTGCCTATGCCAGTTAATGGATTTCCAGTCCTTGGAAGCTGCGGCTAATCCGCCGGCATTTAGAAAACTATTTCCTGTTGCAGCTGTTCCGGCGGAACGAAATTCACTCCATTCTTTTTTCTGCACCGAGAGGCGTATGGTGTCTGTATCTGTCAGGAAGGTGACTTCATAATTTAATGTTTTTTTGACCTCGTTTATTTCTACAGACCGGAGTGTATCATAAGGAATCTGCAATGCAATTTCTTTCTTCGGAAACATGCCTGCAAAAAAGATAACCTGGAGGGGAAGAAAGACAATTTCTTTTTCACACAGCTGCATGATGTAATATTCCAAAGTAAAAAAATGGGACAGTCTGCCGCTTAAAGAATTGTCAGGTGCATAGCTTACAACGATACAGGCATGTTCTTTGGGCTCGTATCCTAATTCTCGAATGATTTGGCTGACATTTTTTTCGCTTGCCATTGATGTGTATCTCCTTTCAAATTCTGACCGATTTTTCTGTCTCCCATATTATATATGATTTCAATCGGATAATAAAGCATTTATTATTTTTGCCTAAAAATTTCCTGCTTATCTGTAGCAGTTTGGGCAGGGGGACTGTATTTTGGCCTCTCGGGTGACGGGAAAATGTGCCGGATGGCTTTCACAGGTTTTATAGGAAAAAGCGGCAGATATTTTGCTGAAATTTAGTATTCCAGAAAGGATGGAAAACTGTCTGTACTGTGTCCGGGATGTCACGTATGTAACGTTTTCCAAAAACAGCGGGGAGGGGATTTTCTGGCAAATCCCCTCCCCGGCGTCCATGCATCCACATCCAGGACCGCACACTAATTAAAATACTTTCGAAACGTTCTCATACACTCCCTGATATCCAGCGGTTTTGTCAGATGATCATTCATCCCGCATTCAAAGCATCTTTGTGCATCATCTGCAAAAGCATCCGCTGTCATTGCAATAATAGGCAGTCCGCTATCCGGTCTGTCCAGTGCGCGAATCGCCTTTGTTGCATCATACCCGTTCATGACCGGCATGCGCACATCCATCAGAACTGCATCGTAGTGGCCGATTTCGGACTGACTGAATTTCTCTACACAGTCTTTTCCGTTTACAGCCCAGTCCAGCTGCATGCCAGCTGCTGAAAACAGTTCGTTTGCAATTTCCCAGTTAATGTCAATGTCTTCTGCTAACAGTACGCATCTTCCGGTAAAATCGTTGTCTTCTTCATTTTCCTCCGGTTCCATTCCGCTTCCGTCTGCATACTGTTTCAGACGCGCGTATAATGTAGATTTGAACAGAGGTTTGGAAATGAAGCCTTCGATATCGGTGTCAAATGACTGCTCTTCCATCTCGCTCCAGTCATAAGCAGATATCAGAAAAATCGGTATTTCCTTTCCAACCCTGCTGTGAATTTCTTTAATTGTCTGAATGCCGTCCATATCCGGCATTTTCCAGTCAATCAGTACAAAGTGATAATCGTTTCCTTTCCTGTGGCGTTCCGCAACCATTTCGACTGCTTCTCTGCCGTCTAAAACCCAGTCCGCATGCACGCCAAGCGCTTCTAAATTGGCCACGGCGCTTAAGCACAGCATTTCATTATCATCTACCACCAGAACGTTCCATGCAGGAAGCAGCATTTCGTCTTCAGACTGCTCTGCACGCTTCAAATCCACAATGACATGAAAGCTGCTTCCTTCGCCCTGCTTGCTGTGCACCTCTATTTTGCCGCCCATAAGCGTGACAATGCTTTTGGTAATCGATGTGCCAAGACCTGTGCCAATGGTTTTTTGAACCTTCTCATTCTCCTCTTCTCTTGCAAAAGTCTCGAAGATTTTCTTCTGGAACTCCTCAGACATCCCGATTCCAGTGTCTTCTACCATAAAATGCGTACAGACGTATTCTTCGCCTTTTTCGGATTTTTCCTGCCAGAGATGCACATCTATCCTTCCCTGCTCCGGCGTGAATTTTACCGCGTTAGACAATAGATTTAACAGCACCTGATTCAGCCGCACTCCGTCGCAGCAGACGTTTTCTGCCATAATATCACGGATAAAAATGTCAAAATACTGATTGCGCTCCTTTACCTGCGGCTGCATAATATTTACAATATCATCCATTGCTTCCCGAAGGGACATCTGGCTGATATTAAGCGTCATCTTTCCGCTTTCGATTTTGGACATATCCAGCACGTCGTTAATCAGTCCGAGCAGATGCTTGCTGGAGAGACGGACTTTTTTCAGGCAGTCCTCCACCCGCATCATATCCTGTATATTGCGGAGTGCAATTTCCGTCATGCCTATAATTGCATTCATCGGCGTGCGGATATCATGGCTCATGCTGGATAAAAATTCGCTCTTGGCCTGATTTGCCTGAACCGCGGCCCGCTCTTTTTTGTCAAGCTCTTTCATCTGCTGCATGGACAGCCTGTAATACATGATAAAAATAATCAGCATCGTAAACAGGATAACCATGGCCGAACCAATCATAATCACAATCCGGACCGCATCCAGCCTGCCAAGCCGTTCATTTAAAATACCACTGGGCATAATCGTAATCAGATACCAGTCTACATTTTCTGAAATCGGCGCACTGTACATATATCTTTTTTCGCCATCAATCGAAACGACCGTAACATAAGATGAAAATGAATCCAGTGCCGTGCGCAGTTCTTCTTTATAGTCCTCAGTCGTCTTTCCATCTAATTCTTCAAACAAAGCCTCCATGCGGTTAAAATAATTATTTCGGTACGCATCGCTGCTGCGAATCACGAAAGAACCGTCCCTGGCAATTACGTGATAATAAACACGTGCTTCCGCCTCGTTTAAAAAAAGCGCTTCCTTTAAATAATCCATCGGAAGCCCTCCTATCAGAGCCCTGCTGACACCTCCGTTTTCCAGCGGATACGCTGCTGCCTGTGCCAGTATCAGATAGCGTTCTCCCTGCTCGTCTGTTGCCATTGTAATCGCACTTCCATTGTCATCAAGACTCTCCAAAAGCCTGTCATAGCCTGCAATATCCAGATGTTTTCCTGTAATCCGCTCTTCTTCGCCATTCTCAGAATAAATACCCATATACGCAAAGTCCCGCACACTTGTACTGACCTGCAGCTCGTTCAGCATTTCTTCGCCATATTCAGCAGTAGCCGGCTGATAGCGCTGAATAATCCCGCTTATCTGGTTTAAGCGCAGCTCTGTAATGGATGCAAATTTCTGCTGTATCTGCAGGCTTACTTCTTCCATATAAATGCCGCTGATATCCTCTACGGAAGTTTCTGTCTGTTTCTGCATATACATAATAACTGTGGAAAATACTGCAGAACATACAATCAGTACGCTGATAATACTGAATGCAAAAAAACGTTTGATTTTCTTGTCTAACATGGTATTTATTCTTTCTTTCTTCAACATGAATGCTCCTTTTTGCGTGTATGCAAATGGCCTGTGCGGGTCGTCTGGTACGGCGTTTAATGACCGAATTATATTGAAATTATATAACATATGTTTTAAAAGGTCAACTCTTTATCATAGGGTGTGAAGGAGCGGGATGAAGAGGGAGGGAACAGGTCAGATTGTCTGAACTGCTGCGATTTTTACGAAAATCAGAACAAAGGTTCGTAAAATGCTGGATATATGCAGGAGCTTATGGTATAATAGAAAATAATTTCCCGTCTGATTGAGAATTATAGCAGGAAGCTGAACATATGAACGGGTTTTGTGAAGGTATTTTGGAAAAAGCAGGGAACCGGGGAAACCGTATTTTTACTGGTTTGCATACGGATACTGTCCTGACGGGTCTGCTGCCGTCAGATAAGGAGGTGCTGCACATGGACAAAGCGGAAGGAAGCATGCAGACGTTAAGCGCTCTGCAGATTACCGCTGACACCGAAGGGCTTGATGCTCAGAGCAAGGTGCTTTTATACAGCCCCGAGGTGCTTGCTGTCATTCTTAAGGAAACTGTTTCCGAATACAGGTCTTTCAGCTGTAAAGAGATCATGGGATTCATTGAACAGGACTCCTTTTCTGAAAGCACTGAGGTTTCTCCTGGAAGGACAAATTCCCTACTGCGCGGAGACAATCCGGAATTTGTCCAGCTTAATGAAAAGACGTCTCTGTTTGACCTGGCTTTCCGTGCGAAAAACCCGCTGCTTTCTCACGGAAACGTGCTGGTTAACCTGCATATTGATGTCGAGCCGCAGAAAAATTACCGTCCCGGCTATCCCATTGAAAAAAGGGGCATTTACTATCTCGCCAGGAGGCTGTCTTCCCAGCTCTCCCTTGTGACGGACGACTCTGATTATGCCGCATTGGAAAAATGCTGCAGTATCTGGATCTGCAGGGACAGAATTCCTGTCAGAGAACAGTACAGTATTTCCTATTACAGTATGGAAAACACAGTGAATACCGGCTCCTGCCGCGCGAACAGGCCTGACTTTGACCTGCTCAGCCTGGTTATCATCCGCCTCGGCAGCAGCTCTTACAGCGGGAAAAAGGGTGACGAGGGCTATGATATCCTTCGCTTTCTAAACGCTCTCATGTACCCGCACAGGGATGATTTTATGGAAACTGTTTCTGATTATATTGATTTCTCTTCTAACAGGGAATTATGGAAGGAGGCTGAGCATATGAGCGGACTTGGTGAAAGTATTTTGGAGGAAGGCAGGGAGCTTGGAAAAGAGGAAGGCAGAGAGCTTGGAAGAAAAGAAGGCAGGGAACTGGAACGTGATAAAAATATACAGAATCTAATCAGAACCGATTTAAATGATCACATTTCTGCTGACTGTATTATTCAGAAAATACAGAACTATTTTCAGGTTTCAAGGGAACTGGCGGAACAGTATTTTGGTAAGTTTGCACGCTGATGCGATATTACAGCCATCAGGCGGATGAGTACAGCTGATACACAGGAATCATTTTTATGAACGCTGCAGCAGATGCTTTATGCTGTCTGTTTCATATACCGAAAAAATTTCAGACAGGATAATAAAAATTGTAATATCACAAAAAACATGCTATAATTGAAGCAGAATAAAGGAGTTTCCTATGAGCGAAACGAAAATACAGTGGCATCCGGCTTTCATTGCCGCCATGAATTTAGAAATGGCTGACAGCCGGGACTGCCTGAATTTTGACAGGGAGTATAACCTGAATGTAAAGCCGCTGGTCATAGACCTTCTCATAACCAAAAAGAAGCCGGATTCATTCATTGACAATGAAATCGGGCATATTTTCAGGGGGCACAACATTCTGGAATACAAAGACCCTGAGGACAGCCTGAATATCGACGTCTTTTTCAAGACGGAAGGCTATGCCTGCCTTTATAAATCCTATGGAAAGACAGTCGATGCCATTGCGGAAAGCGACGTAACCATTACGCTTGTCCGCGATGCCAAACCGGCCGGGCTGCTCGGTTATTTTGCAGAACACGGATATCAGGTATCCAGTCCTTACAGGGGAATTTATTACATTACAGGAAATATTCCTTTCCCTGCCCAGCTCGTCGTTACAAAGGAGCTGAAACCGGAACTGCATGTCTGGCTCAGGGCTCTGTCCGGGCGCCTCCTGAAGCAGGACCTGCACAAGCTCCTGGAACGCATGCGCCGGCTTCATGCAAAAATGGACAGGGAATATGCGGAGGCTGTCCTGGAAGTTGCTTTCAGGGCTAATATTCAGATTATTAAAGATTTGATGGGAGATGTCAGCATGAGCGAAGAATTACTCGAAATTGTCAGGCCTGTTATTGAGCCGCAGATACTTTTAAGGGAACAGCATGCTTTGGAAAAAGGCATCCAAAGCGGCATGGAAAAAGGCATGGAAAAAGGCATAGAAAAAGGCATCATTAAGGGCGCTGTTGATATACTGCGGGATTTCGGACGCGCTGATGCCGAGATTAAAACCATTATCATGCAGAAATACAGCCTTAGCGAAAATGATGCAGACGAATATTTATAATCCCTGCATGTTTGCGGCTTCCTGATTCCTAAAAATTTTAAGACAGCATCAGATGCAGTTCTTATAACTGCTTTCAGGTGCCGGAGTCCAGGCAAGCTGGCAAACTGATAAAACAAAACTCAACTGTTCCCTTTTATAAAAAGATTAAAAAATCCGCTCTGTATACTTCAAGACAGGGCGGATTTTTATTTATAATAACAAAAACCGCATGCAAAATAACAAAGCCTTCCTCTGCATGCGGCTTACTTTTCTGAAATTAAAATCAGTTGTAAAAAAGATGGTGATTTTTATCATGAATATTCTCAGCTGCCTGCAGCAATGACAGGACAGCTTTCAGTTTTTTACTGCTGCCATCTGCCGTATTGCTGCAGACACTGCATTTCTAAATGCAGTAAGATATTTAAACACAAACATTTCGTATTTTACAGATAATGCTGCTGTAATTCGATAATTGTCAGCATTTACAAATAACAGCAATGCCAGCAATAATATCCGGCCGCATCAATCGTATCGGTAATGCCAGCAGTAATATCGGTCGTGCAAATCGTATCAGTAATACCAATAATATTAATAAAACACTCTGCCTGGCTCAGAATTTATGTCTATAAATATCTGCATAACTGCCTATATGAGGCATTCTATTTAACATTATGTTTAAATGAAGTATACCAATACTATAAAAATAACATAATGAAAGTATCCCGTTTCATTTATATAACTTTAAGAAATCTAACTCGCACTGGCAGATAATACTGTTAACAAAATACGTGCTCCCGTCTGCTTTTAGGCTTCGGAAACACGCTGCTGCAAACTCTTTACTTCCTCCATACTTAGTCTCATCTATCAGTCATCACGGTATATAGATAAATAGAACATTGGAACTTTGCGCTTGCCAAATTTAAATATAATTACTTTATAATCTTTAGAAGTCAGAAAAGGCCTTGACCTTTGTAACATATAATTTTTGTATTTTTTATTCATAATAAAAACTCCCCACTGCATGAAGCGTTGTACCATCAGTATAATTATTTTGAACAAAAACTCTATATCTGTTTGTTGTTGAAATATTAAAATTATGAGAAGCTGAACCTCTGCTCTCAACATACCATGCATGACCATCATCATCCATTATACCAAGCCAAAAAATTTTATCACCAGGAGACACAGTAACTGATGTATATATTGTCTGACCTCTCGACACAGAGATTTCACCACTCACATGTCTTGTATTTGACTCAACATACCAATTAAAATTGTAGTGATCCCCCGCCGCTGAAGGCATAATGTCATCATCTGGTGTAGTAACTTCTAACATACCGTCCATATCCAATTCTGACACCGGAACATAATACACTGCAGTCCCATCCTCAGCAACATAAGATTTCCCTACCTCTAACTCCAATCCTTCCGACACATTCTCAGCATCTTCTACTCCCTGATAAAATGAACTATGGAAATCTGCAATCGTCTTAGCAGAAGCATAAGCCGTCGACACAGAGCCAAGTGCAAACACTACAGCAAATGCCGCTGTAATTATTTTTCCTGCCCCTTTAATGCCTGAATACTTTCTCATAAAATCTACTCTCCTTTGAAACAAATCATCATCTTTTTTTACAGCTGAAACAAACGGACTTTCTTCCTCCCGCTCCTCCTCTCCGTTCGGAAGCAGACGCATAATGCCATCAAAATACGGTTTTGGATGACGCACACTGCCATAAACTTCCAGCGCAGATACATCTGCCATGCATTCACTCCAAAAGTTAATCATCCGAAACACATAAATAGCAGCCGGATTATAGCAGTGAATCAGCGTAGCAAACATTGCAAGCGTTTTATACTTTAAATCACCATGCTTATGATGTGACAGTTCGTGATAAAACACCAGCTTTAACTCTTCCTCTGTATAATCATTTTCTGGCAGAAGCAGCTGAGGACGCAGACAGCCGACTGTAACCGGCATATTCACTGTTACATTTCTGTTTAATTTCAGTCTTTTCGCCGATACACCCAGTTCGCGGCATACATTCTGATATACTCTGATAATTTTCGGGTCGTCTTCAGGAATATTATCTGCCAGCTTTTTTCTCCATTTGAAAAACTCCCCGGCATAAAAACTGGTGACCAGGGTGACTGCCAGGAAAAACCAGATAGCAGCTACTATTGCCAGAGGCAGAGAAAGCTTGCTCGAAAACGCAAATACCAGCTTCCACGCTCCCGACTGTCCCCGAAACCATCCTTTATAAGTTAAAAGAACGACAGCATATCCAATCGGAAACACATACATCAGGCATATCCAGCGCAATGTTATGTAAATTAATTTTGCATTTATCAGCATAAAAAAATTCCGTAACATCCACCAGACAAATAACAGAAAAGTGCTTGTTACGGAACTAATCAGCATCGCAAAAAACAACTGATTAATCAAGTTCATTGATTTTCGTCTTTAGTTCCTTTCGCTCTGATTCGCTCAGCATTTCCTTTCCGAACAGTCCGCATACAAATGCCGACATACTGCCTCCATTCCAAAACTGAACATAATCCTTTAACACATCATCTTTGTATTCTTCTTTGTCAACTAATGGCTGATAATAAAAACATCTTCCTTTCCGATACATCTTGAGATAGTCTTTCTTAACAAGTCTCGCAAGGAATGTGGATACTGTCTGTGTCTTCCAGTTTTTTCCATGTTTTGTGTTGACCATTTCCGTGATTTCCTGCATTGATAAATCCTGCGGACTGTCCCAAACACATTTCATGACAACCTTCTCACAATCTGTAATTTCCTTTGCTCGCATAAATCCATCCTTTCTCAACCATAATTATAGCGTACTACATTAACTGGTTGCTTTCAACATTTATTTGTGGCTATAAATTTAAAGCGCATTTGCGCGTATGCAGCATTTCTAAAAATATAACCCATCATATGACTTCTAGTATAGCCGAAAAAAGCCCGGAAAACAAGTAAATTTTATCGATATTTCGCATGTTTTTTCATTTATACAAGTTTTTTTGCCGCAACTGACAAGCGTACATCAACTACTATTGTATCTAATAAAATACAATTTATGCATGGAAAATCCTTCCAAAACGATGCCCCATCCTGAAAAAAAAGATTAGCATTTCGCGCCATCTGGCAGAAATAGCACATATCAGACTGCAGCAAACTTTCACACCGCCAGACAGAAATCAGCAGTTTACGCTCCCCCGCCTGCATTCCTGCCAGTCAGAATTTTACAGCTATGCGTCTTCTTCCAGATACTCATAAGCGTTAGTTTTTATAAATACCAGCTTTTATGATACATCAGCTTTTATGAACCTCTGTTTTTATATGCGCCGGCTTTCTGTATGAAATTGCATTTTCTTTACAGACTTTTATGCATTTCCCGCAGCGGATGCACTCCGCATGATTGCTGTTCTCCACCGGATTTACCTGCATTTCGCATGCCCGCGCACAGGCACCGCAGCCCGTGCATTTTTCCCGGTCTGTATGATAACGGAACACCGAAATCGGATTGAAGAGCGAATAAATGGCACCCAGCGGACAGATATACTTGCAGAACGGACGGTATATTATCACAGCCAGCAGTACCGTAAGAAGCAGCAGCGCATTTTTCCAGGCATACAGCCATCCGACAGCGGAGCGCATAGATTTATTCAGCAGTACAAGCGGAATCCCTCCCTCCAGCGTTCCAGCCGGACAGATGAATTTGCAGAAATACGGAGCACCCTGTCCAAGCACATCCGTCAGACACAGCGGCAGCAGCAGGACAAACAAGACCAGGATTATGTATTTTAATTTCCGCAGAATCCGGTCGCCGCGAAAAGAACCTTTCTTAACAGGAAACGGAATTTTGTGCAGCAAATCCTGAATCAGGCCGAACGGGCAGAGCCAGCCGCACGCAAATCTTCCAAGCAGCGCTCCTATAAATATCAGAAATCCAGATACATAAAATGCAAATTTAAAATTCCAGCTGCCGATAACAGCCTGCAATGCCCCAATCGGGCACGAGCCCAGTGCTCCCGGACAGGAATAGCAGTTTAATCCTGGCACACAGAGATTTTTTAACGGCCCCCGGTAAATTCTGCCCTTTGCAAACCCTGCCAGATAGCTGTTTGACAGCAGCGCCCACAACGCCTGTACTCTGTGGCGTTTCCATTCACCTGTCTTTTTCTTTTTACCCAATTCCGATACACTCCAGACATATATTTACTGCTTTTGCAAAAACTGTCTGCATCTCTCCCCGGCTGATACCATACGCCATCATAAAAATACCTGCGGCTGCCGCACATATGCCAGGCCAGTTTCCCTGCTTTACATCTCTCATAAAATTTCCCCCTGTGAACTGCTTTCTCTGTGCACTCGTTTTGCAGCCATGCTGCTTTTTCTATTTTAAATTGCCCAGTTCTGTTTCCACCACTTCTTTCCAGTCTTCCAGACTGCGGCTGCCAGGATATGTGCCGCCGGTAATGTTTCCGTCTTTATCTGCAAAAAATGTTTCCGGCACAGCTTCAATGCCGTTCAGACGCCCGTTTAACATCCCTTCATCCGGTATCAGAAACGGATAGGACACATTTGTCTGTTCGGCCAGTATTTTTGCTTTTTCCACTGCCTCCTTAGCACTCTTTTCATCTTCTGCCCCAAAATCATCTGACGCTGCCGCATCCAGTACAATCCCGACTACACTGACTCCCTGCTCTTTCATCTGTGTATGCAGTTTATCCAAATCCGGGATTTCATTGATACACGGAGTACACCAGGTTGTAAATACATTTACCATTGTAAGATTATAATCCGAAAACATTTCGTTTGTATAAGTTTCCCCATAGATATCCTGCATGGTAAATTCTCCCAGACTGTCTGCCTCAGCCGGCTCCGGTGTTTTGTCAGATTCTGTGTCAGATTCAGAAACATCCTGCTGTGCATCCGAAGGCGGAGCCTGCTCCGATGCCGCGCAGCCGCAAAAAACCGATACGGTTCCTGCTAAGATAATCGTGATTATTTTTCGCACATATTTGTTCATATTAACTCCCTTTTGCATTTAGAATTCCTCAGAAGCAAGCAGCACCTCTTTCACCACATAACGCTGATTCTCATAGTCCAGAATCAAAACCAGTCCGTATTCAGACCATTTATCAAACAAATGCAGTTTACAGGCCAGCTTTACATCCTTCCCGTCCCCTGTCAGAAACGTATCCCAGACTGTCGAAGCCAGGCTGATATTTTTATAGTGCTCCCTGTAACGGCCATCCACCCACAGTTCCCGGCGAATCGGTACATCTGCGCGAAAATCAGTCCCGTCCAGTGAAACCGTAATCAGCTGCCCGCGTTTCTTTTGATAATGCACCACAGCTTCCTGTGCATAGCCCTGTCCGGTCTGTTCAAACGGCAGCCTGGCCTGAACGTAAGCATTCCCTTTCTTTTCAAATACAGCAGTATCTCCTAATCCTCTCATATCAGTGCTTAATTCGTACTGCTGTGAAAAAATAATCTCACGTTCACCGTCTCCGTTAATGTCAGCAGATTTTATAACCGGTTTACCATCATAACACACTTTCCGCCTGATAGCAAGTACCGTCTGATTTCCAAATTCAATCCGGTAGCGGCAGAATTCCGAATCCTTCAGATAAGTACGATATACCCTGTCTGTTTTCCCGTCGCCGTCATAATCCTGCCCGGCAAATGCCGTACGTCCCTTCCATCCCCTGCATGCATCCAGATATCCGCTGTATTCCCGGAATCCGCCGGCTAAAGCTGTTTCCCTCTCAGCTGCCTTACCCTGACCGCTGCCTGCCAGAAGCATCGCTGCAGCACAAACCGCCGCCAGCATGCCGGCCGCCACACCCCGTTTCATCCGATATCCAAAAGATACTGCGCATCGAATCTGTTTCATCATAACTCTCCTTCCATATCAAAAATATTCATCTGCCTATATTTCTGCGGAAACCGGCTGATATATGCAAAGCATTCCTCCGGCCGGTACATCATTTGATTTTCCTCACAAAACGTCTGAAATAGGTTCATCAGCCTCCTGGCATTCGGACTCGGTATCTCATAAGAATTTCCGTACCTTTGGATATACGTCTCTTTCAGTCCCGGAAAATAGCGGTCCAGTGCCGCATAATAATATTCCCTGTCCCCGTCGCGAAGCGTCATCCCCATTCCAAAACAGATAATGCCCTTTACCCCTGTACGCGCGCACGCCTCCAAAATACCTGTTACATTTTCCTGTGTATCCGTGATAAACGGCAAAAGCGGCGTCATCCACACAACGGTCGGAATCCCACGCTCCTGCATCTGCTCCAGAATCTCAATCCGCCGCCCTGTGCCGCATACATGAGGCTCAATGATTCTGCTTATCGAATCCTCACAGCATGTAAGCGTTATCTGCACCACGCATTTCGACTCACGGTTTATCGCATCCAGCAAGCCGATGTCCTGCAAAATACGGTCAGATTTTGTCTGAACAGCTGCTCCAAAGCCATATTTTAATATCAGCTCCAGACACCTTCTCGTCAGCCTCAGCTGTTCTTCACAATGCATATAAGGGTCAGACATCGACCCTGTGCCAATCATGCATCTGTTTCTTTTTGATTTCAAAGCCGCTTCCAGCAGCACTGGCGCATTCTGTTTTACTTCTATATCTTCAAACGGATGCGTAAACTGGTAGCACCTGCTTCTGCTGTCACAGTAAATGCAGCCGTGTGAACATCCCCGGTATATATTCATTCCGTACTGGCCGTCTCTGCCTGTCAGTATTCCTTTTGCGTCTGTAAAATGCATGGATTTAAAACCTCATTCCTGCTTTTTATGAGTTTTATTATAGCGGAATCAGGTATAATATACAAGGATGTGTGCTGGAAAATTGATGGTTTGGGCTATGGGGGGAGATTATGGCCTCTCGGACGCCGGGTGACGGGAAGATGTCCTGGATTCCTGTGACGGCTCC